>NZ_MULM01000176.1:0-134639 GCF_002029345.1 Pseudomonas sp. VI4.1 | reverse complement strand
CCAGCGAAAGCGTCCGTTCAGGCGATAAATACGTCGGCTGACCCACCGCTTTCGCTGGCAAGCCAGCTCCTACATTTTTGATCGCCGTCGAGCACGCATTTTGTGTTTGCCACAGATCCCCTGTACGCCGGGGATCCTGCTTACTTCACTTCAACACCAACAACCGATAAACCCCGCCCTCACTTTCGATCCCATGGGTGTCATGGGTAAATCCGGGGAAGGATTTGTCGAAGCTTTCCAGCGCCCTGAGGTAGGCCAGCAATGGCCCGTCCGCCGGCCCTGCGTTCTCACCTGGCATCAACAATGGAATGCCAGGTGGATAGGGCACGATCCCGGTCGCGACGATCCGCCCGGCGGCTTCTTCCAGGGTGACCAGTTCGACTTCGTTCTTGACCAGTTTTTCGTAGGCCTCCACCGGACTGAATTCGGCCTGCGGCAGCATGCCGAACGCCTGGGCCATGGTCGCCGTGGTCTTGTGTCGCTTCATGGCGGCAAAGATGTCCGCGGCGAGGTCCTTGAGGCCCATGCCGGCGTAGCGTTGCTGGTTGGCGGTCAACAGGTCCGGCAGGCACAGCTCGAGCTCGAGGTTATTGTCGAAGTCGCGCTTGAAGTCGAGCAGGGCGTTGACCAGGGTGCCCCATTTGCCTTTGGTGATGCCGATGGAAAACAGGAACAGGATGGTGAAATCGGTGGTTTTCTCGACGACGATACCCTGGCGTCCGAGGTAGGCGGTAAGAATGCAGGCGGGGATGCCGAAGTCCAGCAGGTTGCCGTCGTCGCCCATGCCCGGGCTCAGCACCGAGACCTTGATCGGGTCGAGCATGCAGTAGCCGTCCTCGATATCGCCGAAACCGTGCCACACCTCGTTCGGGTGCAGTACCCAGCAGTCCGGCTCGGTTTTCAGCAGCACCGGATCGACTTCATGGAAAGGTACCGCTGCGCCACCCACCTGCACCGACGGCGGCTGCCAGCAGGTGAAAAACCACTCGTCCTTGCCCTGCATCTCTTTGTTCATGCGCGAGATGACCTGGCGGAAAGCGATGGCTTCTTCGATGGATTCGGTGGTCAGGATCTGCCCGCTGGGCGCTTCCATCATCGCCGAGCTGACGTCGCAGGAGGCCATGATCGCGTAGTTGGGCGAGGTCGAGGCGTGCATCATGAACGACTCGTTGAAGCGCCCGTGCGGAATCGGGTTGCGGCCGTTGCGCACGTGAATCATCGAGGCCTGGGACAGCGCGGCCAGCAACTTGTGCGTCGATTGTGTGGCGAATACGGTCGGGCGCGACTCATCGTGATCGTCCGGGCTGCCGTGCATGGCGAAGCGGTCGCGATACAGCGGGTTGAACCGCGCATAACCGTACCAGGCTTCATCGAAATGCAGCCGGTCGACACTCTGGCCCAGCAGCTCCTCGACTCGGGTAACGTTGTAGGTCAGGCCGTCGTAGGTCGAATTGGTAATGATGGCGTGGATCGGCGTCGGATCAATACCGCCCTTGACCAGCGGGTTATTGGCAATGGCAGCTTTGACGCTTTCTGCGCTCAGGGTCTGCGGCAGGATCGGGCCGATGATGCCGTAGCGATTGCGGGTCGGCACCAGGTAGGTCGGAATGGCCCCGGACAAGGTCATCGCGTGCTCGGCGGACTTGTGGCAATTGCGGTCGCACAGCGCGATCTGGTTGCGCGTGACGCTGGCCATGAGAATGACGCGGTTGGACGTCGATGAGCCGTTGGTCACGTAATAGGTGCGGTGCGCGCCGAACACCTTGGCGGCATAACGCTCGCCCTGGCCGATGGGGCCGCTGTGATCGAGCAGCGAACCGAGTTCGCCGACCGAAATCGACAGGTCGGAACGCAACAGGTTTTCGCCGAAGAACTCGTAGAAGGCGCGGCCTGCCGTGCTCTTGAGAAACGCCGTGCCGCCGGCATGCCCGGGGGTGTGCCACGAGTATTCATAGGTGCGGGAAAACTTCAGCAGCGCGCCGAACATCGGTGGCAGCACCGCCTGCCGGTAACGTTCGATGGCGGCCAGGATGCGCCCGCTGAGGAAACGGCTGGTGTCCTCGGGCAGCCAGATGAAGTCGTCGGCGTGCTGCATGACCACCAGCGGAATGTTCGACGCCGTGCTGCGGTCGCTGATCAGGAACACCGGGACCCGGGTGTTGCGTTCGCGCAGGCTGGTCAGCAGTTTGATGCATTCCTCATGGCCTTCGCTGTCGTCCATTTCCCAGCTGAGCAGCACGCATTGAATGGCCGAGTCCGAATGCAGGATCGAGGTGGCGTCGCTCAGGCTTTCCGAGACCAGCACACTGATCGTGCGTTCCTCCACATCGCTGATCAACTGATTCAGGGCGCGACCGAATACGGTTCTCTTGTCCGGCGGACTGCTCACCAGCAGCGTGAGCATTCCGAGCAAATTTCTATGTTCCGTCATGATTGAGTCTCCAGAGTGGCCGTTTTCAGATTGTTCACCGGCACCGGCTTGCCACTGATGTGCTGAGCACTGACAGTCTGCGTCGGTACGCTGTTATTGAGTGCTTCCAGGCGAATCAGGCGGTTGTTGACGAAGCCGAACAGCGTGTAGCCGAAGATGGTCGCCACGCCGCCAAGCATCAGCGCCTGCTCGCCCGAGCTGTAGAGCGCCAGGTAGCTGTAGGCGGCCGCGATCAAGGCGATGATGTTGGTGGCCAGTGCTTTGCTCGGCGGCACGTTGGAAACCTTTTGCATGGTGATCAAGGCCGCCATGGACAGGATGTACGGCACCAGATTGGTGACCACTGCGAGGTTGACCAGAATGTCGAACTGCTTGCTCAGGTCCGGGCTGATGGTCAGAAAACCCAGCGCCGTCTGGCCCGCCAACAGAATCAACATGCCGACAATCGGCGTACCAGCCTTGTTGGCCTTGGCGAAGATCGGCAGGAAGTAACCGGTGTCCGCCGAGCTTTTGAACACCTGGGCGATGGTGAACTGCCAGCCCAGCAACGAACCGACGCAGGCCAGCACCATCGCCGCCATCACGATGTCGCCCACCAATGGGGTGAACATCTTGGCAAACACCAGGCCGAACGGCGCAGTGGAGGAGGCCAGTTCCGGGTTGTCGACGATACCGGCGATGACGTTGGTGGAAACGATGTAGATCACGGCCGCGCCGAGGGTGCCACCGAGTACGGCGATCGGCACGTTCTTCTCCGGATTTTCCACCGCGTCGGTGTTGGCGCACGCCGACTCCAGGCCCAGGAATGCCCACAACGTGATCGCCACCGAGGCGCCCGCGGCTTCCAGCCAGCCCATGTTGTGCGGGTTCCAGCCGGCGGCGTAGACACTGCTGTCGAACCAGAACCAGCCGATGGTGGAGACCAGCACCACCGGCGCAATCACCCCCCAGACCGTGATCGCGCCGATACGGCCGGTAATTCGCGCGCCGCCGAAGTTGGCAAAGGTGGTGATCCATAACAGCGCGATGGTCGCCAGGCCCACTTGCAGCGAACCCAGCTGCACGTCGAACAGCACCTGGATATAGCCGACCGCGGTAATACTGATCGCCACGTTGGCGATCAATAACGAGAGGCCGTAGGTGTAGTTGGTCAAGTAGTTACCGGCCTTGCCGAACGTGTATTCGGCATAGCCGCCCATGCCCCCGGTCTTGCGGCTGAGCATGCCGCAGCGGGCAAAGGCGTAGGCCAGCGCCAGGGAACCGGTGGCCGTGATCAGCCAGGACAGAATGGAAATACCGCCGACTTCGGCGAGTTTGGTCGGCAACAACACAATGCCTGAGCCCAACATGTTGACGGCCGTCAGCATCGTCAGCTGTCCCACGGTCATTTTCTTTGCGACTGACATTCCGTTGCCTCTGTGGATTGCGGTTGGAAGCGTTAGCTATAGCCAAGGTTTGAGATCTCGCAAGAAACGTCCGCAGGACATCGAGAAAACAAGCTATCGCGCACTCAAGGCATTTTGCTGGCCCCGACGTCTCGATATTTTGACCAAAATCAATTTATTTTCAGGTAGTTAGGATCGAATGCAAATGCGGAATGTGTTGATCGCACTCATGTCGTGCGGGCTGGCGAGTGCTGCTGCCTCCGTCCAGGCCAGGGAGCTGGTAGAGAATGATCGGTTTATGTGCAGTTGGGGCGCGGGAACGGCGGCCAAAGCCCAGGAACTCAAACTGTCGGGCGTGTCGCTGTATGCCGCACGGCAGAAGTTACAGACCTACAGGTTCAGCAAGCCATGGATGCGCATGATGGCCATGGGCATTACCGAGCAGACCTACGACAGTCAATCGCGGCTCAAGCCGGCGGCGATCAGGCAGGGTTTTTACGATGACTGCGTCCGTTACAAGGTGGCGCGTAAATAGCTGACACACGGTGCCTTCAATATCGCCTTCGTCGGCAAGCCGTGCTCCTACAGGTCTGCGTCAGCCTGTAAGAGCGAGCGGAGCGGCGATCCGGGAAGACGCCTGGGATCAGGCGTCAATGGCCGGGAAATCCACCTCGGTCAGGGCGACGTTGTTGAGATAATTGGTCAGGGTTTGCGACGCCACGTGAGCGATCACTTCAACTATTTTGGCATCGTCGATACCGGCTGCGCGTGCGGCCTGGATCTGCTCGCTGCTCAGGTGACCACGACGTTCGGTGACTTGTCGGGCAAGCGCAGCAAAGGCATTGAGCTGGCCATGGCGAGCGCTGAGGATGTCTTCCCCGGAAAGCCCGGCCTTGCCGGCAAACAGCGTGTGAGCCGCCAGGCAATAGTCGCAGCCGTTGACCTGTGACGTGGCGAGAAAAATCGCTTCTTTTTGGGTAGCGCTCAAGGACGTCTTGCCCAAGGCGACGGAGTGTTGCAGGTAGGCAGCCAGGACGGCCGGGGCATGGGCCAGTGTCGGGAAGACATTCGGCAGGAAGCCGATCTTTTTCTGCACGCCTTCGAGCAACGCACGGGTGCTGTCGGTGACCTGTTCAAGGCTCAGTGGGGTAATGCGACTCATGGTGATACTCCGTAGATCGAAGCGCGGTGTGCGCTGGGTACGGGAGCCATGCTACTGATGGTGGTTGGACTTATGGGTGCAAATCGTCGAAGATATGCGACTCATCGTCCAGAAATGCCCCTGGAGTCGCGCCATGGATCGCTTATCCACCTTGCTCGCGCATTTCGGCGTCAGTGCCGGTACTTTCCACAGCGGGAGCTTCTGCGGCACCACGGGCTTCGATGGCAATCAGGCCTGTGGTCATTTGCATCTGCTTCAGGCGGGCGAACTGAGCCTCAGGCTGGCCGATGGACGCGACCTCCAGCTCGACAAGCCAACGCTTATTTTTTGCCCTCGGCCTTATCGCCATCGATTATTGGCAACGGACACCTCAGACACTCAGCTGGTGTGCGCCTCGCTGACCTTCGATGGCGGTGCCGGTAATGCGCTGGCTGCAGCCTTGCCCGATTACCTGGTGCTCGATCTCGATGCAGTGCCGAGCCTGGCTGGCACCCTGGAGTGGTTGTTCAACGAAGCCTTCGGCGGCATCTGTGGCCGCGAAGCGATGATGGACCGACTGGTCGAAGTGCTGGTGATCCAGTTACTGCGGCATATTCTGACTGACCGCGAGCAAAGCCCGGGAATGATGGCCGGCCTCGCCGATCCGCGTCTGGCGCGACCTATGAGCCTCATGCACGACACGCCCGCGAGGGCCTGGACCGTGGCCGAATTGTCGGCGGCGGCCAACATGTCCAGAGCCGGCTTTGCCGAACACTTTCGCCGGGTGGTGGGGCAGACGCCGGTCGATTATCTGGTGAACTGGCGCATCAGCCTGGCCCAGAAACGCTTGCGCGAAGGCAAGTCGATTGCCGTGATCGCCGATGAAGTCGGCTACGAGAGTCCCTCGGCCCTGGCCCGGGCGTTTCGGCGCAAGACAGGCGTCAGTCCGCGGGAATGGGTGCTGGGTGGGAAACAACGCTAGTCGCGCAGCTGTTGACGTCGAAAGTCTCTCGCCTGCGGGTTTGCTTGTGCCTGTTTTCAGCGCTTCGCCAGGGCAAGAAGCGAAGTGTCGAAGGTCTCCTATACTGGAACGCCTGAGAGTTTCCCTACCCCCACCACGAGGAGAACGAACATGGCAATCCGCATTGGCGATGAGGCACCGGACTTTACCGTCGAGAGCACCGAAGGCACGCTCAACTTCCACGAATGGATTGGCGACAAGTGGGCCATCCTGTTCTCGCATCCGAAGGACTTCACCCCGGTCTGCACCACGGAACTGGGCTACATGGCCGGGCTCAAGCCCGAATTCGACAAGCGCAACACCAAAATCGTCGGGCTCAGCGTCGACCCGGTCAGTAACCATCAGAGCTGGGCCAAGGACATCGAAGAAACCCAGGGCCATGCGGTCAATTACCCGATGATCGGCGACGAGAACCTGGTGGTGGCCAAGCTCTACGACATGATTCACCCCAACGCCAGTGGCGGCGCACGGACCGCCGTGGACAACGCCACGGTGCGTTCGGTGTTCATCATCGGCCCGGACAAGAAGGTCAAGGCGATGCTGATCTACCCGATGAGCGCCGGGCGCAACTTCGATGAAGTGCTGCGACTGCTCGACTCCCTGCAGCTGAACGCCAAGCACACCGTCGCCACCCCAGTGAACTGGCGGCCGGGGGAGGACGTGATCATTCCTACGTCGGTGTCCGACGAGGATGCGCGCAAGAAGTATCCGGAAGGCTTCAAGACCGTGAAACCTTACTTGCGCACGGTGGCGCAACCCAAGTAACCGGCGCTGATGCCGGGCACCCGCTCATGCCGCGGGTGCCGGCTTGGCCAATTCAATCCCGGCGGCACCCAGGCGCTTGAGGATCTCGAACAGCAGGTCGCTTTTGGTGGTGCTGACAATTCTCGGGCTGCCGACATAACCGGTGATGGTCAGCGTGATGCCTTCGGGGGTCAGTTTGCTGAATCGGACCACCGGCGCCGGTTTATCAAGAATGGTCTCGTGCTCGCAATACGTGTCGTACAGCAGGTTTTTCACCTGCTCGGGGTCGATGTCCAGGGGGAAGGTCAGTTCGAGTGTCGCCACCCCTTGGGCACTGCCGCCCAGGGTCACGTTGCGCAGGTTCTGCGAGATCAGCTGCGAATTCGGGACGATGACGATCGAGCGGTCACTGAGCTGGATTTCGGTGGCCCTCACGTTGATTCGACGGATGTCACCTTCGACCCCGCTGATACTGATCAGGTCGCCCACCTTCACCGGCCGCTCGGTCAGCAGGATCAGGCCGGAGACGAAGTTCTTGACGATCTCCTGCAAGCCAAAGCCGATCCCCACCGACAAGGCGCTGACGATCCAGGCCAGATTGGTCCACTGCACGCCCAGGGATGACAGCGTCAGCAGAATGACCAGGGCGTAGCCGATGTTGGCGAACAGCGTGCTGAGCGAGGCCCGCATGCCCGGGTCCATGTCGGTTTTTGGCAGAAATTCGTTATCCAGCCAGCGGCGCAACGATCGAATCAGGTAAACGCCAATCAACAGGGCCAGCACCGCATTGAACAGGTGGCCCGGGATAATGTTGAGTTTGCGCAGCCCGCCGCCGCCGAGCATGGAAAAGACATTGGTGATCAGTTGTGCAAGCGTCGATCCGATACCCCCGACAACCAGCGTGACAGCCGCTAACAGCAATAGCCCGGCCCGGGCGGCCCCCGATAGAATGACCTCGATCTGGTCCAGTCGGCGATCATCGATGCCCAGCAATTGTTTTAGCGCCTTGCCGCTTGGACTCCTGGGCGAAAACAGGTACTCGCAGGCATCCTTCGCCAGCTGTATCAGCAGATAAAAGCCGGAAATGATCAGGAAACCCCAGACCATTTCGTAAGTGATGAACCTTGCCAGAGAGATGTAGCCACTGAGCAGCGCCAACAGCGCAATCAATAACGCCAGACCGGTGATGGCATAGAGCACGCCGGCGAAGGTCGTGCCTGCTTCGGAGGCCTCGCCGCTCGCCACGACTTGTCTTCGGACTTTGCCGGTACGCAACAGTAAAATAATGATAATGATCGTGACCGTCAGCGCGATGATGCCTCGACCCGCGATCACGACGTCACTGCTCATGCCGGCTGCATTGCTCACCTGGACTGTCGTCATCAGAACCAGCAGGGTTGTGGCCAACAGCCGAGGAAAGGGTTTGAGCGCCAGCGCCACCGGATCGGAAAGCGCGGGCAGCCGCCAGGAGGGGTGTCGCGTGGACAACAAGGCGCGGCTCAACGCGGTAATGAGCACGCAGGCATAAACGATCTTTTCGAATTCCTGGGAAAAGGTCATCAGCATCGGCGTCAGTGGACTTTCGCGCGTGCAGGCAAAAAACAGCAATTGCAGGGAAATGCCAACGGTCAATACCGTGGCCAGCACCGAGGCGAGTGCAAGTGAGCTTCGGCGCAGGCGCCCCTCGGGCATGCGGTGGATGCACAACCACGTCAGCCCTCGTTCGGCGAGCCTGCGGCCCAGGGTCCAGAGGACCAGGGCCAGCAACAGCAATGCCACGGTGAAGAGCCGCTGACCGGGTTGCCAGACGGTCTTGATCACGTCTCGCGCTTGATCGATGAACGAGCCCAAGCGCTGCCGATCATCCGGCGACGGGCTCAATAGCGGCGACCAGAAACCCGGATTGAGGATGCTGCGGGTGCTCAGGGTCAGTTCGCTTTCCAACAGGTTGCGCCGAATGCCGGCAATCTGGGTGATGAGGTCAGCGGCACTCTCCTTGAGTGCTACCAGGGTTTTCAAGGTGGCGTCGACTTTGTTTTTTTGCTCGGTGAGTAATGCCCTTTGCGCAGCGATATCGGACTGCTCCGTTGCCACATCGTCGAGCGGAACGGGGCCCAACACGCCGAGTTGTGCGCGCAATTGAGTCTGCAAGGGAAGCAATGAGGCCGACTGGCGATCGACATCGAGGATGAACGCCTGAACCAGATCCTGCGGCCCTTCGAGCTGGTTGTAGTTGTCTACCAGCGAAATTTGCTGTTTGAGAATGTCCAGTCGAAGTTGCAACGCCTGGAGGTCGCTCTGGGACACCGCAAGGGCTGCGATCCCCGGCCTGGGCGCTGAAACGTCCGGCAGGTCGGCTGCCGACAGCGTTCCGGGGCTCGACCCGAAAAGCGTGAAAGCGACAAAGATCATGGCTTTCAATGCAGGGCGCATAGGCGTGATCGACTCTGTTATTAGTCATTCAGCCTATGAGGTTAGGTCATCGCGCCCATGTTCGAAGGATAGTTTGTCGGGTGCATCAACCCTGCCCCCGTCGGACGGGGGCAGGGGAGTCGATCAACGTCGGCCTGTCAGACGCGCTCGAACAACACGGCAATGCCCTGGCCGCCGCCAATGCACATGGTTGCCAGGGCGTACCGGCCCTGAACTCGGTGCAGTTCGTGAATGGCCTTGGTGGCGATAATCGCGCCAGTGGCGCCCACCGGATGACCCAGGGAGATCCCCGAACCGTTGGGGTTGACCTTCTCCGGGTCGAAGCCCAGTTCTTGCGCCACGGCACACGCCTGGGCGGCGAAGGCTTCGTTGGATTCGATGACATCCAGGTCGGCAACGGTCAGGCCGGCGCGTTTGAGCACCAGCCGGGTGGCGGGAATCGGGCCCAGTCCCATCAGTTCCGGCTCGACACCGGCATGGGCATACCCGACCAGTCGGGCCATCGGCTTGAGGCCTTGTGCACGGACCATTTCACCGGTGGCCATGATCAGCGCACCGGCGCCGTCATTGAGGCCGGAGGCGTTGCCGGCGGTAACGCTACCGTCTTTTTTGAAGGCCGGTTTCATCTTGGCCAATTGCTCGGCGTTGACCTCGGCGCGTACGTGTTCGTCGGTGGCAAAGGTCACCGTACCTTTACGGCTCGCCACTTCGATCGGCACGATCTGCGGGGCAAACCGCCCTTCGGCAATGGCCCGGGCCGCACGCTGCTGACTCAGCAGTGCCAGTTCATCCTGGGCCTGACGGCTGATGCCATAACGCTCGGCGATGTTTTCCGCGGTGATGCCCATGTGGAAACCGGCAAAGGGGTCTTGCAGCACGCCGAGCATGTAGTCGATGGCCTGCATGTCACCCATGCGTGCGCCCCAGCGTGCCTGCGGCAGCAGATAGGCGCCGCGGCTCATGGACTCGACGCCACCGGCCAGTGCCGCCCCGGCGTCCCCCAGCATCAGGCTTTGTGCAGCACTGACAATCGCCTGTAAACCGGAGCCGCAGAGACGGTTGACGTTGAAGGCCGGCGTTTCCTTGGGCAGGCCGGCATTCATCGCCACGGCCCGGGAGATGTAGGCATCACGGGCTTCGGTCGGGATCACATGCCCCATTACGGCGTGACCGATATGCTCCGGCGCCAGGCCCGAACGCTCAATGGCGGCACGGCAAACGTCGGTGGCCAGCTGGATGGGTGACACATCCTTGAGTGAGCCGCCAAAGCTGCCGATGGCCGAGCGCACGGCGCTGATAACAAAAATATCGGATGGGTTCATGGTGTTTCTCCTGGATCAGCACCGGATTTTATTTGGTTTGGATGCCTTTATAGGAGGGCGAGTCTAGATTCGGCAAAGTGTTGCGCCTATGTCGAAACTGCTCAAAGGCGCTGGTGTTTTTTGCCATTTTACGTGAGATTCTCGCGGTCCCCTGCAGGCGCTGGCTTGCCAGCGAAAGCGATGTGTCAGCCAACCTCTCTATTGAATGTGCCGCCGTCTTCGCCAGCAAGCCGGCTCCTACACGGGAACGGTGCCGTTCACCGATTTCATGTTCACTGAAGATCCCCTGTAGGAGCTGGCTTGCCAGCGAAGGCGGTCTGTCAGTCACCACCTTTACCGAATCTGCCGCCGTCTTTGTCAGTGATCACTAATGCACCACACACCCTGGGCTTGGTAATCCAGCACATACAGCTGAATGACAATTTTCTAATGAATTGCGGCACCGGGTACGGCGGGCGACCGGCGGCTCCCGGGGTGGGACCGGCGCCACCACGATAGGAAACGAGGGTGCTGGCTACGCTGACAACTCGCTGACAAGTTTGTAATCTCCATGGCTTCAACCCTCTACGATGGAATCGGATAGAGGCCATCCACACCGCTCAAGGAGGTGCGTCATGTCCCAGCCGATCAGGTCTGGCCTGGCCAGCTTGACGAACTCGGTTCTGCAATCGCTGGGCGCCGGCGATAACGCGGCAGGCATCGTCTTGCCACGCTGCAAGCAGGTGGTGTTGTGTCTGGTTGACGGGCTCGGCGCGCAACTTCTGGACCGTTATGCCCACAGGGCTCCGTACCTGAGCTCACGGATAAACAGAGGGGAGGGGCAGGTGCTGCGTTCGGGCTTTCCGTCGACGACGGCTGCCAGCCTGGCGTCGCTGGCGACTGCAGAAGACAGCGGCAGTCATGGCATAGTCGGTGCGGCTTTCAATGTCGAGGGGTGGCAGTTCAATCCCCTGTCCTGGCAGCTCTTCGACCCGCGCACCGGTCGACTCGACGCAGCCGCCTGTGCCGAAGAGATCGTGGCCAGCCAGTCGGCCTGGGTGAAAGCGGCCGCCGATGGCTTGTTGATCAATGCGTTTCTGCCGGCCGCCATTGCCGGTTCGGCCTATACCCGGGCCGTGTTCAACGGGGCCAACGTCATTGCGTTCACTGATCCTGACGATCTGATTGCAAACGTTCGGTCGGTGTCAGCGTGCAATGATCGACAACTGTCGTACGTCTATTTCGGTGAACTCGACCTGTGCGGGCATTTGCACGGACCAGGGTCCGAGAAGTGGCAAGACACGCTCGAAGACATCGATCGACGAATCCGCAGTCTGCGAGATCAAATTGAGCAGGATGCGCTGCTGATAGTGACCGCTGACCATGGTATGACCACGATCGAAGAGGCCAGGACCTTTGATTTTGACTTGATGCCGGACTTGCAACGGGGAGTCGCCAGTATCTGTGGTGATATTCGGGCGCGGCATGTTTACCTTCAAGACCCCACCGATGCCGATGTAGTGAAGCGCTGGCGCGACATTCTCGCAGGTCACTCTGTGCTCACGCGAGAACAGGCGTTGGTGCTTGGCCTGTTCGGGAAGAACATGACAGATGCCGCGTGCAGGCGCATTGGCGATCTTCTGCTGATCGCCGGGGACAATGCCGGCCTGGTTCGCTCTGTCCGGGAACCCTTTCAGACCTCGTGGACAGGTCATCATGGAGCGCTGTCGGATGAAGAGCAGCTTGTACCTTTGATTGTCGCAACCGGGGGATGAAGCGCCGCACAAGCCTGCCCATGGTCCGGGATCAATGTCTGATGAGCTGAGCGCCGTACGTCGGAATCGGGGAACGGCTATTCATGAAATAACTTCCAACGACAGTCACAGCCCGGGAGTTTGACCATGAATGACGATCGCAAGCAGGAAGCCCTGGATGCCTGGTATCAGCTCCTGAAAGAGCCCGAAATCCGCATGGACCCTGAGGAGCAGTACGACGAGTTGCTCAAGGCCGCCGATGAAATGGAACGCAAAGGGCTGATCAACAGCGTTGAATGGCGCGGACTGGTTCGGCAGGCCGGCAGTGCTTTCGCCAATGCGATAGAAGGGTTGGGGCGCGGCACTTAGGAATCAGGCTTTGTGCGAAGGTCATTCGGCCTGCTGGGCGAACCATTGCATGATCAGCGAACACGCCGGGTGCGAGGCTGCTGAAGGCTGCAGGTTCAGCGCGTAGATGCCGCGGGTTTTCAAGGGAGGGCCGAACGGTATGACCAGCACGCCCCGTTCGATGGATTCGGCCGCCAGGGTCAAGTCGGTCATGGCCACCCCCAATCCTCGCGCTGCGGCATCGAGCGCCAGCTCGTCGAGGTTGAAGGGGATGTGCCGGTAATCCTCCAGCGACTTGCCATCGTTGGCTGCCAGCCACTGGCCCCAGTCATGCTTGTCCGCCGAACGATGCAGCAGCGCAAAACCCACCAGATCTTCGATTGACTGCAGGGGCCGGGTCGGGCTGGCCAGGCCCGGGGCGCACACCGGCACCAGGGCTTCCTCGAACAGGGTCAGGCAATCCGGATCAGCGGACGGCTCCGGCAGATAAAGGATGTAGGCATCGCTATCGATCGCCGGCTCCACCACTTCAGTCGCCACGGTTTCGATCGACAGTGAAACGTCCGGGTGACTGCGATAGAACTCGCTCAACTTCGGCAGCAGCCATCGCACCGCCAGCGACACATGCATGCGGATGCGGAAAGGACGTTTCTGCGGTGCCAGCCGGTCCTCCAGTGTTTTCAATTGCGCCAGGACAGTGCGCGCGGTTGCCAGCACCTGTTCGCCCTCCGGCGTCAGTCGGACATGGCGGCTATTCCTCACAAACATCGGCAAGCCGAAATGACCCTCCAGTTGCTGGATTTTCCTGCTCACTGCGCTTTGGGTCAGGCACAGCGTCTGCGCAGCCTGGGTGAAGCTGCCGGTGTCGGCGACTTCGACCAATGCCTGCAAGGCTTGCAGCGAAGCAACGTGGCGAATTTTATCCATGCGTTTTATGAATGGCTCAATGATTTTATAACGTTGGTTGTATTGCCGAAGGCCTAATAGATTCTAGCTCTAGCTACCGTCAACTCAAACCACTGATGCGATTGTTGCATGAGGTTGTGCTTTGAACAGAGACGGCTCGCGAAATGACAGTCGAATGAGGTGATGCATGGAAAATAGATGTGGCTGGATCGCGCAAGTTGGAGATTCTCCGGCACGCGCTCGCCTGAGCGGCACGCAAAAGGCTGACTGGCTGATTATTGGTGCAGGCATCACCGGCCTGTGTGCCGCTCATTCGCTGGCAGGCATGCACCCTCAGGCACGCATCGTGGTCGTCGACCGGCAACGGGCAGCGCAGGGAGCTTCGGCGCGCAATTCAGGCTTCGTGGTCGGCCATGAACACCCGACCGATGACGAGCTGATCGGCGGTCGGGGGTTTGCTGATTTTGCAGTGGATACCGAGATTTCCCGGGCTGCCAACGAAGAAGTACGCCAGCGCATTGTTCGGCATGGCATCGAGTGCGATTTGCGTGATTCGGGTTATTACTTCGCCGTCAGCGATCCGCGCAAACTGACCCAGGTCGAGGCCAAGCTGCAAACACTGCGGGCGGTCGGCGCCTCTGCGCAGTTTCTGCAAGGTGAAGCACTGGGCAAGAAGCTCGGAACCCAGCATTACCAGGCTGCCATCTGGTGTGGCAATGGCAACGCACTGCTGCAACCGGCGAAGTATGTGAAAGGACTGCTCGATACGCTGCCGGACACCGTCACCCTCTACGAAAACACCGACATCAGCGGGCTCGAGCGTCTGGGTAACGGAAGCCTTCGCGCCAACGCAGTCAACGCGAGCATCGAAGCCAGGCAGGTGCTTGTCTGCCTGAATGCGTTCATCCCGCGCGCCGGGATCGCGGACAGCGGCACCTTCGCGATGGAACTCAGTGCCAGCCTCACGCGGCCGCTCAGTGACGATGAGTTCAGCGCCATGGGCGCTGTCGAACCCTGGGGCGTGCTCTCTACCCGGCCACTGGGGGCCACGGTGCGCCTGACGCCGGACCGTCGGGTGATGATCCGCAACACGGCGGAATACCGTTCCCGGGATTTGTCCAATAGTGAACTCGAGCAGCGTCGAAAACACCATATGCTCGGCCTGCAGCGACGTTTTCCGTTTTTGAACGAGCAGGACATCCAATACACCTGGACCGGTCACCTGAGCGCCTCACGCTCCGGCCAGCCTTACTTTGCCAAGGTCGAAGAAGGCATTTTCGCCGTCGCTGGCTGCAACGGGTCGGGCGTCGCGCGCGGCACCCTGTGGGGACGCCTGCTCGCCGAACTGGCATCGGGCGCCAGCTCGCCGATCCTGACATCGGTCATGCACAGGGCTCAGCCGGGCTGGTTGCCGCCGCGGCCCTTGCTCGATATCGGTGCCATGCTGCGCATGCGCGTGGAGGCGGTCAGGGCCCGGTCAGAAGTCTAGAAACCCCGGCAATCGGCAAACAATAAAACTCATCAACAACCAGGTGATTGAACATGCGCGTCAACAATATTCCGCTGATGGTCGTGCTGACGACGTTGTCGGCAGCCTGCTACGCCGACGAAGTCGTCAACATCTCGAACTGGAACGGCTACATCGCCGACGACACCCTGGCCACGTTCACCAAAGAGACGGGAATCAAGGCCACTTACGACATTCACGACAGCAACGAAGTGCTGGAGTCGAAGTTGATGACCGGCAACACCGGCTACGACGTGGTGAGCCCCTCGAACCATTTCCTGTCCCGGTTGATCAAGGCCGGGGCCGTGCAAAAGCTTGATAAAAACCAGCTGCCCAACTGGAAGAACCTTGACCCGGCACTGATGAAAAAACTCGAGGTCAATGATCCGGGCAATCAGTATGGCTATCCCTACATGTGGGGTACCGCGGGCATTGGCTACAACGTCGAGAAGATCAAGGCGATCTTTGGCAACACCGATGTCACCCGCTCCTGGAGCCTGTTTTTCGATGAAAACAACATCAAGAAGTTGAGCCAGTGCGGCGTGGCGATTATCGACAACCCCACGCAGGTCCTGCCGATCACCCTCAATTACCTGGGCCTGCCACCCCACAGTCACGAACCCGCGGACTACAAGAAAGCCGAGCAGGCGTTGCTGAAAATCAGACCCTACGTGCAGTATTTCCACGCCTCCAAATACATCAGCGACCTGGCGAACGGCAATGTCTGCGCGGTGATCGGCTTCAATGGGGACGTGGTGCAGGCGGCGGCCAGCGCCAGGGAAGCCAACAACGGCATCGACATCGCCTATTCGATCCCTGATGAAGGATCGACCCTGTGGTTCGACATGGTGGTGATGCCCAAGAGCGCACCGCACGAGAAGAATGGCTACGCCTACATGAACTACCTGCTGACGCCGCAGGTCATTGCCAACATCAGCAACAGCGTGCACTACGCCAACCCCAACCTGGCGGCGGATCAGTATGTGGTTCCAGCCGTGAAGCAGGACCTGGCGATCTACCCGCCCAGCAGTGTGCTGGACAAGTTGTTTACCGTGGAGGAACTGCCAGCGGCCATCGCACGGTTGAGTACGCGGTTGTGGACCAAGCTGAAGACCAATACCTGACTGAGCGACCGGAAAAAAAGCCCGCCAGAAAAACCAGTGGCGGGCGTTTGGGAAGTGCCGGCTCAGCAAGCAGAGCACACTGGCCGGGGGAAGGACGCGCGGGATCGCACAGTGCCGGCTACCTGTGGGATTACCGAGATGCGGCTCGGTCAACCCAGGCAGGGGCATGCTGTGCGAGCCAGGTTCATGCCACTGGAATCAGCGGGTCGGCTGCCGCCAGGGCCGTCGCACGATCGGCTGCCGGCGGATAGATCCACCGGGTGTTGATCTGGGTCTTGAGTTCCTTGGCTTCCTGTTTCACCAGTTTCAATTGACGATCCCAGCCTTCAGTGAACACCGCGCCCCAGGCGCCGAGGTCCAGGCACGTCACGTACTTGGGCTGGCTGTAGATCATCGGCGCCACGCCGAGCAGGTCGGCCGCCACGTTGTTGCCGGCGTAACGGCCCAGGCTAATGGCGTGCTGGCAGGACATCGCCGCGAAATTCCCCACCGTGTCGGTCGCGGCATAGGCCACGTCACCCGTGGCGAAAATGTCGGTTTGTCCCAGCACCTTCAGGTGACCATCGACGTGCAGGCGCCCTTGAGGATCCCGGGTGCCGGCGACTTGCTCGGTCAGAGGACTGGCGCGAAACCCGACCGTCCAGATCACAGTACTCGACTCGATACGCTGCCCGTCAGCCAGCGTTACCCCGCCGGCATCCACCGAGGCGACTGTCGCATCGAGTACCCACTCGATCCCCAGGTGCGCGGACGCTTCGATGATGGCGGGACGAATACCGTCGCCCATCGACGCGGCGATTTGCGGCCCGCGGTCCACGACAATGACTCTGATGTCTGCGTCGTCACCCAGCGCAGCACGCAGGCGGGCCGGCATTTCGGTGGCCGTTTCGATGCCGGTGAAACCACCACCGGCCACCACCACGGTGTTGCGGGCGGCGCTGGCAGGCCGGTTCTTCAGCGAGTTGATGTGGGCTTCCAGCCGCGTGGCCGTTTCGATCTGATCGACGTCGAATGCATGCTCGATCATGCCTTCAAGGTCAGGACGGATGAGACGACTGCCGGCGGCCAGGACCAGTCGGTCATACTGCAACCGGCCTTGCGTGCCGTGCACGTCGCTGTAGATAACCTGTCTGGCCTGCACATCGATCTCGTCGGCCGAGCCTTGTACGAATTTCACCCCCACCGCGTCGAACAACTCGCCCAGCGGCGCCATCATCTTGTGCACGTCCGGCTCGTAGAACCGAGGGCGGATTCGCAGCTCCGCCTGGGGGGCCAGGACGGTGATCCGGACGTCATTGCGATCATGCTGGTCCAACAGACGGGCAGCGCTCAAGGCACTCCAGACGCCACCGAATCCGGCACCAACAATCAGAATGTGCTGTGTCATGGTTTTTTCCTGAAAGCAAAATCGAGAACGATGAGTCATGACCCGTCGGACGCGTTAAGTGTGTTTTCGCGCAGGGAGAAGGGGTCGAGCCATCTGCAACAGCGCGGCTGGGTAACGGTGACAAATCCTAAAAGCAATGTTTGTCATCCGACAGGACAAAAAACCCTGAATTACCGCCACAACTCACGGTGAAGATAGCGAAGCGCCCACTTGAAAAGAGTGCGCTGCGTCGCAGGCAAGTTGGCTCAGGTGTACGCCAACAGTCGTCCGCAGAGAATCACGATGACCCATAGTGCAATCGAAAACAGCGCCTGCATCTTTGCGATGCCAGGGGCCGCAACGGCGGTGTTCCATCGATTGACGGAGCGGTACACACCGACGTGGAACAGGGCTGCATTGACGCCTGCGGTGGCGATCAGGCACAGCTTGAGGATAAACACGCCGTTGGAGGCGAAATCATGGGGATGGGCTGAAAACATCATCAGCCCCGCGGGCACGATCAACAGCAGGGCCGCAATCGACCAGGTCAGCAGGTGGCGCGCCAGGGCCGTGACCGCAATGTCTTTCGACAGCCCGAGCACCCGCAGATCGAACATCAGGACCGAGCCCACCAGCACCGTGAAACCGAGGATGTGAACCACCTCGACCATCGGATACAGCCACAGGTCGCCGCGCATGGCCGCCCCGACGGACGAGTCATTCAGCCAGTCCAGCCAGCTGTCCGGCCTCGTTCCACCGTTGCTATCCACGGCCTGCATCACCGCAGCTCGGTGGTCTTGCCGCCGACCGTGATGCGTTCGGCGCGCAATTCGTCAGGCTTGTTGCGATTCTGATAGCCGACCACGGTGGCCTCGTTGCCCACACTCAGCATGTCCCGGGTAAGGCCGCGATTCTCCATGCGCGAGGGCGGTGCAAGGACGACGGTCCAGGTCTTGTCCGCTGTCTTGAGGCGCACGAAACCGTGGGGATGGGAGTAGCCGGATTCTTCTATGGTGCCGTTCAGTTGCAGGGATGTGCTGGAGTCGTATTCACTCCAGCCGTGATGGGCGAACGCCGCCGTTGTGGCAAGTAAGAGCGACAATCCAATACTGCCGAGCATGCTTTTCATGACAAGTTTCCTGCTGCAGACTATTGAACAACTTGACTCCCGACGTACCAGGCCAGGGTTCAGCGCAGATGGTTTTTAGAATAGCTCGGCATTATTCAGCGCTGTAGCGCGCCATCAGGGATAAGTGTTTCTGAAAAAGTAGAAGTTTGAATATCAATAAGTTGCCAGACGGTCATCATCTCGCGCCGTTATAACAAGCCGGCTCCTACACGGGATCGGTGTCGTTCACCCATTTCATGTTTGGCGAAGACCCCTGTAGGAGCGGCTTGCCGGCGAAAGCGGTTTGTCAGAAGACACCTCTACCGAATGTACCGCCGTATTCGCCGGCAAGCCGGCTCCTACAACAGCCACCCCGTGACCCCGCAGCCGATAACCACCAGCCACGGTGGCAATTTCCAGAACATCAGCGCCACCAGCGCGACCAGTGCCAGAACGAAGTCTTGCGCCTGGACAATGGCACTGGTCCAGACCGGCTGATACAGCGCGGCCAACAACAGGCCGACCACCGCCGCATTGACCCCGGCCAGTGCGGCCTGGGTGCGTAAACTGCGGCGCAAGCGCTCCCAAAAGGGCAATACGCCCATGATCAATAGAAAAGCCGGCGCGAAAATCGCCAACAGGCTGATCATGCCGCCAACCCAGCCCGAAGGGGCAAGGTTCATCGACGCGCCAAGGAACGCGGCGAACGTAAACAAAGGTCCGGGCACCGCCTGGGCGGCACCATACCCGGCGAGAAAAGCATCATTGCCGACCCAGCCGCTGGGTACCACCTCGGCTTGCAGCAGGGGCAGCACGACGTGACCACCCCCGAATACCAGTGATCCGGCCCGGTAGAAGGCATCCACCATCGCCACGGTTTGATTGGGCAGCGCCTGGGCCAGGAGGGGCAGGCCCACCAGCAATGCCAGGAACAGTGCCAGCCAGATCGCCCCGGTCCGGCGTCTGATCGTAATCGGCAGCGGGTCGTGGCCGGCACTCTGCCCCGGCTTGAACAGCAGCAGGCCCGCCACGGCCGCGGCGGCAATCACGCTGACCTGGCCCCAGGCGGACGGTTCGAGCAGGGCGACGCACGCCGCAATCGCCATAAGGGTGACTCGCGGCACGTCCGTGCACAGGTTTCGCGCCATGCCCCATACCGCTTGCGCAACCACCGCCACGGCCACCACCTTGAGGCCATGCAGCGCGCCGGGGGAAATGGCCGTGCCATATCGGGAAATGCCCAGGGCAAACAGGATCAGGGCAATCGCCGAAGGCAGCGTAAAGCCAGCCCAGGCCGCCAGCGCGCCAGGGTATCCGGCCCGGGACAACCCCAGCGCGATGCCGACCTGGCTGCTCGCCGGCCCCGGCAGGAATTGGCACAGTGCAACCAGATCCGCGTAGCTGCCTTCGCTCAGCCAGCGCCGTCGCGTGACGAACTCATCGCGAAAGTAGCCCAGGTGCGCAATCGGGCCGCCGAACGAGGTCAGCCCGAGGCGCAGGAAGATCAGAAACACCGACCACGCACTGCTGCGGTCATCGCCATGAGCGTTGAGCATGTATTCGCCTTCCTGATAAACGGGTCCGGTTGAATCATCGAACGACAATAGCGAGGTTAGATGACTGTAAACGGCGCTCCCTTTCGACGCGACGCATCGTTGTATGCCGTCGTCCCGAGCATGGCCTACGCTTATTCGCAGGCCAAGGTGCGTTGAACAGGGATTGCGCCCTGATCGACGTGCACCCGGCAACTATAAAAACAATGCAATCGGGAGACGACTCATGTCCGCTTTGTTCCATCGATTCAATCGCTACCTAGCCGCAGGGATTACCGCTGCCGCGCTCGCGACGCCGGCCTTGGCGCTGGACACCGTCAAGTTCATGGCCCCGGGCTCCGTGGGTGGCGGTTATGACCAGACCGCACGGGTGCTGGGCAAAGCCCTGGTCGAGGCCAAAGCGGCAAAATCCACCACCTTCGAGAACAAGGGCGGCGCAGGAGGCACCCTGGGGCTGGCGCAATTCGCCAACAGCACCAAGGGCGACCCGAATGCACTGCTGGTCGTTGGCGCGATCATGGTCACCGCCATTGAACAGAACAAGCCGCAAATCAGCTTGAAGGACGTGACGCCGATCGCCCGGCTGTTCACCGAGTACAACGTGCTCGCCGTACGCAAGGAGTCTGAATTCAAAACCCTGGAGGACTTGCTCAAAGTCTTTAAAGACAAGCCGACCAGCATCGCCTGGGGCGGTGGCTCCAAGGGCTCGATCGATCACATCGGGATTGCCGAGCTGGCGGGCAAAATGGGGGTGCCGGTCAACAAGGTCAATTACGTGGCCTTCGCCGGTGGCGGGGAAGTCGTTGCCCAGGCCTTGGGCGGCCAGATCAAGGTGATCACCGGTGGTTATGCCGAGCTTGGCCAGTACATCCGCAACGGCCAGTTCCGTGTGCTGGCCATCGGTGCGCCCGAGCGTGTGGCCGGCATCGATGCGCCGACGCTCAAGGAGAGTGGTTACGACATGACGATCGGCAACTGGCGGGGCGTTTACGGTGCCGCAGGCCTCACGCCGGAGCAACGCAAGGAAGTGACCGACGCGGTCGTGGCCGCGACTAAAAGCAACGTCTGGAAAGAAAATATCGACACCAACAAGTGGTCACCCAACGTCCTGACCGGCGATGAGTTCGGCAAATTCGTCGACGACGAGCACGTGCGGCTGCGGGCGATGCTGGTCGAGGTCGGGCTGGTTGCGAAATGACTCCGCCTCGCACGATTGTGCCCACGCAACTGGCGATTGGCATCGGCGTGATTGCCATCAGCGCCGTGCTGGCGTTCGGCGCGTATCGGTTTCCCCCCGAGATGGGGTTCGTCATCCTCGGTGCGCACGTCTACCCCTTCGCTGTGGCGGCATTCCTTGGCGCCGTGGGCTTGTTGCTGAGCTATCAAGCGGTCTCGGGCGGCTTTCGCGAACTGGCCGACGACACCGACGGGACGGCTGGCGTCGTACCCGACGGAAAAGCCGGTGCGGCCTGGGTCACGGTGGGCCTGCTAGGGGTGGCCTTGCTCATCAACTTCATCGGGTTCGTGTTGGCGGCCGCGTTGTTGTTTGCCTGTTCGGCACGGGGTTTCGGCAGCCGCCGTCCGGTGCGCGATCTCGCCATCGGCATGGCCCTGACGCTGCCGATTTACTGGTTGTTCAACGCCGGCCTGGGGGTTTCCCTGCCGCCCCTGGTCAACGCCTGGATTTGAACCGGGCCGAAGGAGATCGAAACGGTGGACATTCTCGCAAGCCTGGCGATGGGGTTTTCCTCGGCACTGACGCCGATCAATTTGATGTATGGGTTTATCGGCTGTCTGTTGGGCACTGCGATTGGTGTCCTGCCGGGGATCGGGCCGGCGCTGACGGTGGCCTTGCTGCTGCCGATCACCGCCAAGGTCGATCCTACCGGGGCCTTGATCATGTTTGCCGGTATCTATTACGGCGCTCAATTCGGCGGCTCGACCACGTCCATTTTGCTCAATACCCCGGGTGAGTCGTCGTCCATGGTCACGGCGCTGGAGGGCAATCTCATGGCGCGCAACGGTCGTGCGGGGCCGGCCCTGGCCACGGCGGCGATCGGCTCATTCGTGGCGGGTACCATCGCGACGATTCTGCTGACCCTGTTTGCGCCCATCGTGGCCAAACTCGCGCTCAACTTTGGTCCCGCAGAGTATTTCGCGATTCTGGTGCTGTCCTTCACGACCGTGTCTGCGGTATTGGGGGCGTCGATGCTGCGAGGTTTCGCGTCATTGGGGATCGGTCTGACCGTGGGCTTGATCGGCCTGGACTCGACGTCGGGTATAGCCCGCTACACCTTGGGGGTGCCCGAGCTGGTGGATGGCATCGAGGTGGTACTCGTGGCGGTCGGTTTGTTTGCCGTGGGGGAGGCCTTGTACAGCCTGCTTTATCAGAAAGAAGCAGAGACCGGCCGGCACCGCTTGACCTCGTTGTGGATGACCCGCGCCGACTGGAAGCGCTCGGTGCCCGCCTGGCTGCGGGGCACGCTGATCGGTTTTCCCTTTGGTTCGATCCCGGCCGGAGGTGCCGAGATTCCAACCTTTCTGTCCTATTCGACCGAGCGCAAACTGAGCAAGTACCCGAAAGAATTTGCCGCCAGCAAAGGCGAGGGCGCCATTGAAGGCGTCGCCGGCCCCGAAGCCGCCAACAACGCGAGCGCCACCGGTTCTCTGGTGCCGCTGCTGACACTGGGCATTCCCACCTCCGCCACCGCGGCGATCCTGTTGGCCGCGTTCCAGAACTACAACCTGCAACCGGGACCGATGCTCTTCGAGACCTCGGGGGAGCTGGTCTGGACCCTGGTGGCCTCGCTGTACATCGGTAACGTCATCCTGCTGGTGTTGAACCTGCCGTTGGTGGGCCTCTGGGTGAAGCTGCTGCAGATCCCGCGGCCGTACCTGAACGCCGGCATTCTGGTGTTCGCCACCATCGGCGTGTACGGCATGCGCCACTCTTCCTTCGATCTGTTGCTGATGCTGGCGATCGGTTGGGGCGGGGTCCTGATGCGGCGCTTCGACTTCCCCGTCGCCCCCGTGATCGTCGGCATGCTGCTGGGGCCGATGGCTGAAAAGCAACTGCGTAACGCCTTGTCCATCAGCGAGGGGGACTGGACGGTGTTTTTGACGCAACCGATCTCGGCGGCATTCCTGGCGCTGACATTACTGGTGCTGTTGGTGCCTCATCTGCTGCATGCGCGGGGTATCAAGTTGCATGAGGATGATTGAGACGCTTGGGGCCCGGTCAGGCCTTGACCCAGCGTTGACGGCTCCAGCTGCTCAAGGAGTCGACGGCGAATACCAGGATCAGCATGGCCAGAATCACCGTGCTGGCTTGAGCTTCCTGGAACAGGCTGAGGCTGACATAGAGCATTTGTCCCAAGCCCCCGGCGCCGACGAAGCCAAGCACACTGGCCATGCGGATATTGTTCTCCCAGCGGTACAGGATGTAGGCCAACAGCTGTGGCAACAGGTTGGGCAGGGTCCCGTAACAGAACGCCCAAACGGCATTGCCGCCCTGCAGGCGGATGGCTTCGGCGGGTTGCGGCGGGGTATTTTCCAGCGCTTCGGCGAACAGTCGGCCGAGCACGCCGGTGGTGTGCAGGGCTAATGCGAGGGTGCCGGCATTGGGCCCGAGGCCGGCGGCAAGCACCATCAGCGCGGCCCACACCAGTTCCGGCACCGCGCGCAAGGCGTTGAGCACCAGGCGCGACGCGCTCTGCAAGGGCCAGCCAAAGCGCCCGGCCGCGGGCAACGCCAGCAGCAGGCCGAGTACCGCCGCGAGCAGGGTGCCCAGGGCGGACATGGCAATGGTTTCCAGGGCGCCGTGACCGATGGCTTGCAGATGGCCCGCGCTCAGGTCGGGGCTGAGAAAACGCTGGGCATAAGCACCCATCCGGTTCAGGTTGCCGCTGCCGCCGAGCTCGCCGAGGTCAATGCCCAGGTAGATGAACGAAGCGACGACCGCTGCACCGATGCACAGCAGCAGGATCAGGTTCAACAGGCGATTCATGCCAGCCTCCAGCGCAGCAGGCGGCTGAGTTGATCGGCGAGCAGCACCAGCACGAGGAACGTCAGCAACAGACTGGCCACTTCACCGCCGGCGAACATGCGCAACGACAGGTCCATTTGCTGGCCCAGGCCGCCGGCGCCGACAAAGCCCATCACCACCGAAGCGCGGATGGCGCATTCCCAGCGGTACACCGTGTATGACAGCAGCTCTGCGGCGACATTGGGCAGGATCCCGTAGCTAAAGGCCGCCAGCCGACCGCTGCCGGCCTGCAGCAGCGCGTGGGCCGGGCGCTGGTCGACCGACTCGAAAATCTCCGCATAGACCTTGCCCAACATGCCGCTGTAGGTAATGGCAATGGCCAGCACCCCGGCCGTCGGACCGAGGCCGACGGCACGCACGAACAGCAGGGCCCAGACGATTTCCGGCACGCTGCGCAGGAAGATCAGCAAGCCGCGAACCGGCCAGCGCAGCAGTCGGCCCCAGAAACCCGGATGGCCGGCACGGGAGGCAGCGGACAGCGACAGGGCGCGACTGGCCAGCAGGCTGGCGGGGATGGCCAACAGCAACGCCAAAGCCATGCCGGCCGTGGCGATGGCCAGGGTCTGCAGGGTGGCTTGCAACAACAGCTCGATGAACGCCTCGTCATGGGCGGGAGGCCAGAAGGCTGACACGAACTTGCCGATCTCGCTCTGGCTGTCACTGGCTACCAGTACGCTCAGGTCCAACTCGCTGAAGTGGATGCCCGGCCACAGTAGGAGCAGGGCCAGCAGCGTGAACAGCAAGCGGGGGCGGGTGGCGGGATCTCGGGTATCGCGTGTCAGCATCGGGGAATCTGCACAACCAAGGGTGCGGTCGGAACTGGTGAGGACTGCAGCTGCTCATTGGCGTAGAGCTTGTCGAGCAGCTCGCGGTCGACGGCGCCGGCGGGCAGGTCGAACAGGATCTGTCCGTCACGCAAGCCGATGATCCGCGAAAAGTGCGCCAGCGCCAGCTCTACCGCATGCAGGCTGGCGACCAGGGTGACATTGTGTTCCCGGGCGTGGCGGCACAGCACCGACAGCGTGTGCTCGGCCAACACCGGGTCCATGGCCGATACCGGCTCATCGGCCAGCAACACCTCGGGCGCTTGATACAGCACCCGGGCGATGCCCACGCGCTGCAGCTGGCCACCGGACAGTTGCTGGCATTGCGCGAACAGCTTGTCGCCCAGGTCGAGCCTGGCCAATGCTGCGCGTGCGCCCGGAATGTCCAGTGGATGCAGCAGTTCAGCAGGCTCTTGCCCAGGCCCCACTGGCCCAGCTTGCCGGCCAGGACCGCGGTGACCACGCGCTGGCGCGGCGGCAGCGGTGGCGCTTGATGGATCAGTCCGATGCGCGCGCGTAAACGCTGGCGCTGACGGGCAGACAACTGCCAGGCGCGCTCGCCAAGTACCTGTAACTCGCCGCTGCCAGGGCGCAGGGCGGTGGCCAGCAGGTTGAGCAGGCTCGACTTGCCCGCCCCGGACGGGCCGATGATGGCGACCTGTTCCCGTGCTGCGATGTGCAGGTCCACGCCCTGCAGCGCCTGGACGCCATTGGCGTGGGTAAGACTGACCTGGGTCAGGTGCAAGGTCATTTGAGCAGGTCGGCGGCGCGAGCGGCTTCTTCGATGCCCTTATAGTTTTCCGGGTTGGTTTCGATGAACCGGCTGGCGGCCTGCAGATCGAGGATCTCCTTGTCTTTGGGCTTCGCCGGATCGAGCGCCAGGAAGGCCGCCTTGATCTTCGCCGCCAGCGCCGGGTCGAGGGTCCCGCGCACCGTCCAGTTGTAGTCGAAGTAGGCCGGGGTGGTGGCAAACACTCTGACCTTGTTGGTGTCGACCTTGCCGGCGGCGACCAGTTTTTCCCAGACGCTGGCGTTCAGCACGCCGGCGTCTACCTTGCCGGCCTGGACCCAGGCGACGGTGGCGTCATGGGCACCGGAGTAGCCCACTCGACTGAAAAAGGTTTCCGGCTTGATGCCGTCCTTGAGCATGAAAAAGCGCGGCATGAGGCTGCCTGACGTGGAGGACACCGAGCCGAAGGCAAAGGTCTTGCCCTTGAGATCGGCCAGCGACTTGACGGCCGGGTCGGCGGTGATGAATTTGCTGGTGAACTGAGCGTCCTGTTCGCGCTGTACCAGCGGTATCGCATTGCCGGTTTTCAGGCGGGCCTGCACGAACGTGAAGCCGCCCAGCCAGGCCATGTCGATCCGGTCGGTCGCGAGCGCCTCGACCACGGCCGGATAGTCGCTCACGGGTACGAACTCGACCTTCATGCCCAATTGCTGTTCCAGATAAGCACCCAGGGGCTTGAACTTGCGCAACAGTTCGGTGGGCGCTTCATCGGGAATGGCGCTGACTTTCAGGGTGTCGGCGGCCTGCGCCAGCAGGGTGCAAAACGACAGGGTCAAGCCAACGGCCAATGCCAGGGGGCGTTTGAACATGAAAATTCTCCGGTACATTAACGCAAGAAGGTCGATGCGCCGGGCACAAGCTGCTTGCTGCTCGGCGCTTGGTGAGGGTAGACGAATTGGAGCGATAATGACCGCCTCGGGTCCATTTGCCATCCATCGTCAAGGGTGGCAATCAAACCGAGGCGGACCGGGCCTGCCCGATCCGCAAGGCCGGTCAGCTTTGACAGAACCGGATCCGGTTACCGAAAGGGTCATGGACTTCCAGAACTTGGCCCCAGCCCTGCTGGACAATATCCGGACGTCCATAGCCATAGCGTTTGGCTAGCAATTCATCCCGCAGCCGTTCGATATTGTGCATGGGCACAAACACCGTGGACCCGGGGCTCGCATCGCCATGATGTTCGGACAGATGCAGTTGCAGGCCGTCTCGGGCGATCCCCAGGTACAGCGGTAGATGGGCTTCGAAACGGTGCTCGAATTCGACGCTGAAACCCAGGAAATCCAGATAAAACTCCCGTGCCTTGGTTTCGTCGAACATCCGCAATATCGGGATGGGTTTGTCGAAAGAAATCGTTGGCGGGGTGTTTTCCTGGGGCAGCAGCGCCGACGCGGTGTTCCAGTCCTTGTAGCCCAGTTGCTGCGCAACCAGTTCAAGCGCGGTGGCGTGAGGCACCGCTTGATTGCGCGTCTGAAGCGAGGCACGCAGCCGCTTGGCCATCTGCTTGGCTTGCTCGATCGAAAACATCGGTGCTCCTGTAGTCGAGGCTTTTTGGAGCTCGCGTTACCAAATCCCGACCGTCAAGAGATACGACATGATTTGGAAAAACAGATGCTTTCACCTTTCCCGACGTGAGCGAGCGGCGGGCAGCAGCGGCCCGGGCTGATGATACATAGACGCTGCCGAGTGCGGAAGGTTTTCCTGGCTGATCATCACGGTCACAGGAAACCCTGGTGAAGTCATTCAATGGCCAGGATGCTTGCGAATCGAGAACACAGCTGCTGTTGTCCTTTTGGCGGCATCTGCTGGCTTATTGGCGTTAGTCGGCCATCGGCAGGCAGGTTACAGTCGTTACCACGTTCCTGGCGCCCCGGATGATGCTAATGACCCGCCCTCGCTTCTTGCCCGACAACTTCACCCTGACCCTGATCGGCGTGGTGATTCTCGCCAGTGTGCTACCCGCCAGCGGTCAGGTCGGGGTCGCTTTCGGCTGGCTGACCAACTTTGCCATCGGCCTGCTGTTTTTCCTGCATGGCGCCAAGCTGTCGCGCGAGTCGATCATTGCCGGTGCGGGGCATTGGCGCTTGCATCTGCTGGTGTTCGGCCTGACCTTTGTCCTGTTCCCGCTGCTCGGCCTGGCGCTCAAACCCTTGTTGTCGCCGCTGATCGGCAACGATCTGTACATGGGCATGCTCTACCTCTGCGCGCTGCCCGCCACGGTACAGTCGGCGATTGCATTCACCTCTCTGGCCCGTGGCAACATTCCGGCGGCGATATGCAGTGCGGCGGCGTCCAGCCTGTTCGGGATCTTCCTCACGCCGTTGCTGGTGACCTTGCTGTTGGATGTGCACGGCGAGGGCGGTTCGACCCTTGATGCGATTCTGAAAATCAGTGTGCAGCTGTTGCTGCCGTTCATTGCCGGACAGATTGCCCGGCGCTGGATCGGCGCCTGGGTAGCGCGCAATAAGCACTGGCTGAAGTTCGTCGATCAGGGCTCGATCCTGCTGGTGGTCTACGGTGCTTTCAGCGCGGCGGTGGTCGAAGGCATCTGGCATCAGATTCCGCTCTGGGCGCTGGCCGGGCTGGTGGTGGTGTGCTGCATCCTGTTGGCGCTGGTGTTGCTGATCGCCACCGTGTCGGGCAAAGCCTTGGGCTTCAATCAGGAAGACCGCATCACCATCCTGTTCTGCGGTTCGAAGAAAAGCCTGGCGACCGGTGTGCCGATGGCCCAGGTGCTGTTCGCCGGCAGCACCCTGGGTGTGTTGATTTTGCCGCTGATGCTGTTCCACCAGATTCAGCTGATGGTGTGTGCGGTGTTGGCGCAACGCTATGCCAATCGCTCGGAAACGGTCGCCGAACTGATGGGTCAGGTCGATCCCTGATGGCCAGGACTTGAGCCTCCCACACCATCACCCGCGCTTGGGCAGCTTCCAGTTCGGCCGGATGAAATGGCAGGTGTAGCCGTTGGGATAGTGTTCGAGATAGTCCTGGTGTTCCGGCTCGGCTTCCCAGAACGGGCCGGCGGGCACGATCTCGGTGACCACCTTGTCGGGCCAGAGACCGGAGGCGTCGGCGTCGGCCACCGTGTCTTCGGCTACGCGCTTCTGCTCTTCGTCGAGGTAGAACAGGGCAGAGCGGTAGCTTGTACCGATATCGTTACCCTGGCGGTTCCTGGTCGTCGGGTCGTGGATCTGGAAGAAAAACTCGAGGATCTGGCGATAGCTGATCTGGGCCGGATCGAACTCGATTTCGATCGCTTCGGCGTGGGTGCCATGGTTGCGATAGGTGGCGTTGTCCACATCGCCGCCGGTGTAGCCCACCCGCGTGGACAATACGCCGGGTTGGCGCCTGATCAGATCCTGCATGCCCCAGAAACAACCGCCGGCCAGAACGGCCTTTTCGGTTCGCGTCGTCATTTTGCGGTCCTTCCCATCAGTCAATGTGCCCATTGAACATAGCCACTGGGCATGTTCTTGCCGGGACCGTCGAGTATTTACCAGGCCTGTGTGAGGGTCAATTTCATCCTTGGGACCAGCCATAGTATTTTTGCTTCCAGCCGCCGTTTTTCATGAAGGAAATCGGTCTAAAAATCGAGTTCAACGCCTAGAGCTTCTTTGCTACTCTGAAGTTGTAGGTGAAGACGCAGACTGATGCGCAAAGCGGATAGCGAGGAAACGTGGGGCGCGTTCCGAAGGGTACACGGTTAGAAAGATCTCCGCGCTGAGATCCAGCCCTTATGCCGTGTGAAGCAGAAGAGCGCAAAACTCTTCTGTCAGAGTCCTGATAAACCTTGTAAGCCAGAGACCAGCGCTGGCCACCTACTCAACTTTCACCAACTAAGCCCGCCTTGTGCGGGCTTTTTCGTGGGTGCGTCCGATGGGCGTGCTTAAAAACCAAAAGATCGCAGCCTGCGGCAGCTCCTATCTGGACTGCGTCTACCGAAGATGTTGTGGAATAACACGCGCAACCCCTTCAGACAGCCCTAGCCGCGCGGGCGGTGATCGTCGATGTAGCTCGCGAACTGGTTGCTCGGAGGCGCTGGCCTGGAGCAAGGCTTTTGGAGGAGGCAACGAAAACTTACTAATACCATGCCATCGCCTTTAGTAGAACTAAACACCCCATGTCGAAACCCGCCTTTCGAGTCCTAACTCTCTAATTTATTGTCCGCTCATTCGTGAGGAGCGGCTGTGGTCAAGGCTCCTCACTACTGAGGAGAGAATATGATCGACGTTTTAGTCATCGGCGGGGGTAATGCTGCACTATGCGCAGCTCTGATGGCCCGCGAAGCGGGTGCCAGCGTTATGTTGTTAGAGGCCTCCCCAAAAGAGTGGCGTGGGGGAAACTCGCAGCACACGCGGAATTTGCGCTGTATGCATGACGTCCCGCAGGATGTACTCATCGAGTCGTATCCTGAAGACGAATACTGGCAAGACTTGCTCAAGGTTACCGGGGGGATGACCGACGAGAAGCTCGCACGTATCACCATCCGTGCTTCGTCATCCTGCCGTGACTGGATGCGCAAACATGGCGTGCACTTTCAACCGTCGCTTTCAGGCGCTCTGCATGTAGCCCGTACTAATGCGTTCTTTATGGGTGGCGGCAAGGCATTGGTGAATGCCTATTTCCGAAGCGCCGAGCGCCTGGGTATTCAGGTGCGTTACAACGCCGAAGTCACAGACATCGAGCTGGATAATGGACGTTTCGTGGCTGCTCAAGTCGCAGGCCCAAAGGTCGAGGGACGGCCAGGGCCTGTCGAGCGCATTGAAGCACGTGCCTGCGTGCTTGCCGCCGGGGGGTTTGAATCCAACCGTGAATGGTTGCGCGAAGCTTGGGGGCAGAACGAGAACGGCGAGTGGCCATCGGACAATTTCCTGATCCGTGGGACGCGGTTTAATCAAGGCGTATTGCTGCGTCAAATGATCGACAAAGGTGTCGATGTAATTGGCGACCCTACTCAGGCCCATATGGTGGCCATCGATGCACGTGCTCCGCTTTACGACGGTGGTATCTGTACACGCATCGATTGCGTTTCACTTGGCGTCGTAGTTAATCGAGACGGCCAGCGCTTCTACGACGAAGGTGAAGATTTCTGGCCCAAGCGATATGCCATTTGGGGTCGACTGGTTGCCCAGCAACCTGGCCAAGTGGGGTTCTCGATCATTGATCAGACGTCGATCGGGAGGTTCATGCCGCCGGTATTTCCTGGGACGAAGGCCAACACACTGGACGAGTTGGCGGGCAAGCTCCAGTTACCGCGCGAGGCGTTTGTAAAAACCATCGAAGATTACAACCGTGCCTGCCGCGTGGGGACGTTCGATCACACCGCGCTAGACGACTGCTACACCGAAGGTGTTATGCCGATAAAAAGCCATTGGGCCCGCCCAATTAGCACCCCGCCTTTTCACGCTTATCCCCTCCGACCTGGAGTGACATTCACCTATCTGGGTCTCAAGACCGACGAGACTGCGCCGTCCATTTTGCGGGTAGACCTTCTCCCAACCTTTTTGTTGCGGGAGAAATGATGGCTGGCAATGTTCTGGGTAAAGGCTACACCGCTGGAATAGGTATGGCGATTGGCACTGCTTTTGGCCGCATCGCTGGCGTGCAAGCTGCTGCCGCTCTTGGCTTACAACACCCCTCGGCATCGACAGGAAATGACCATGGAACTGTTTGACCCACAGGCACAGGCTCCCAGTGGCCTGATTCCGGTTCTTAATCTGAATGAAAGCGAAGTAGAGCGGCAGATGACCATCTGTAACTCATGTCGTTACTGCGAAGGCTTCTGTGCTGTATTTCCGGCAATGACGCGTCGCTTGGATTTCGCTCAAGCTGACATTCATTACCTGGCTAATCTTTGCCACAACTGTGGCGCATGCCTGCATTCGTGCCAGTACGCCTCGCCCCATGAGTTCGCCATCAACGTGCCTCAGGCCATGGCAAAAGTGCGCCTGGAGACCTACGCCGAATATGCATGGCCAGCGGCCTTTGGCAAACTCTATCAGCGTAATGGATTAACCCTGGCGATTGCCTCGGGCGCAGGGCTGGCGCTGTTTTTGATCTTGACGCTTGTTGTCGCGGGCAATTTGTTTACACCTGTCACGGGAGGAAATTTCTACGCGATTTTTTCCCACAACACTCTGGTGTGGATGTTTGGTACGGTATTCGGGTTTGCTGTATTAGCGCTCACGCTGGGCGTCAGGAGGTTCTGGCGTGAGGTCTCTCCCCCCGAATCGCCCGCCAAGCTGAAAACAGCTGCCGGGCTGGAAGCTACTAAAAACGTTCTAACGCTCAAGTACCTGGACGGTGGTCATACTCAAGGCTGCAATAATACTGACGACGAGTTCACGCTTTGGCGTCGGCGCTTTCACCACCTTACGTTCTATGGGTTCTTGCTGTGCCTTGCCGCAACAAGTGTTGCGACGCTGTATCACTACTTTGCTGGATGGTCGGCACCTTATCCCGTGCTCAGCCTACCGGTGTTGTTAGGAATAGCTGGTGGTATCGGTTTGCTGATCGGGCCAGCCGGGCTTTTTTGGTTGAATTTCCGCCGGCACCGCGATCATGGTGATGATAACCAAAAGCCAATGGATCGTGGATTCATCGCGCTATTGTTCTTGGTGAGCCTGAGCGGCCTGGCCTTGCTTGCGGTGCGTGAAACCAGTGCGATGGCCCTCATGTTAAGTATCCATCTTGGACTGGTGATGGCGTTCTTTTTAACTATGCCTTACAGCAAATTCGCCCACGGTATTTTCAGAAGTGCCGCTTTGCTTAAATTTTCCATCGAAAAACGGCAACCTGGCACGCTGAAGCTAGGTGACGATTAAGGTGAGAACTCTTTGTTGAAAGTAGAAATGAACGTGGTGTTGAAGGCAAATGTTTTGAGCAATCGCAGCACAGACGGTCAACATACGGCAAGATTTTTGCGAGCGATCAGTGGAAAATTTCAGGAAGAGTGGTAATGCGTTTCGGTTTTGAGTTGCGCGATTTTTAACAAAAAACTTCTACTTAATTACTATCGAAGTTGCATAAAACCTTCGAAGCCACTGCCGACTAGGACTCCACGCACAATCTATCACTGTATCCCCGCCCGGCATCGTGGAGCGCACCACTTGGCGGGTGGGGGGGCATTTGCCCGAGTTCGAGCCATCATACTTACAACAACAAGAGAATAGACTTATGCTCGCTTTCCTTGGCTTGGCCATGGTCATGGTCTTCACCTTTCTGATAATGACCAAACGTTTGTCGCCAATTGTTGCTCTGACAGTGGTGCCGATCGTATTCGCCATAATTGGCGGTTTCGGCGGCACTACCGGTGTAATGATGCTCGACGGCCTTAAGATGGTCGCTCCCTCTGCCGCGTTATTGTTGTTCGCGATTTTATTTTTCGGCCTGATGATCGACTCCGGCCTATTCGATCCGCTGATCCGCAAAATTCTAAAGCGGGTCAATGGCGACCCGATGAAGATTGCTGTTGGCACGGCGCTGCTGTCATTGACCGTTGCTCTGGATGGTGACGGCACCACCACTTACATGATCACCTGCGCGGCGATGTTGCCGCTGTACAAACGTATTGGCATGAACCCGATGATCCTCGGCATTGTGGCGATGCTGTCTTTGAGCGTGATGAGTGGCATGACTCCTTGGGGGGGGCCAGCGACACGGGCCATTGCAGCGCTGGGGCTAGATGCCGGGGAATACTTTATTCCGTTACTGCCCACAATGATCGGGGGGGCGGCCTGGGTGGTATTTACCGCTTTTGTGCTGGGCCGAGCCGAGCGCAAGCGTATTGGTAATGTCCTTCTGCAGAGCGGTGGCGGTGATTGCTACATCAAGGCAATCCTAAGCGATTCTCCGCATAAACGGCCAAGGCTGGCCTACGTCAACTTGCTGCTGGTGAGCGCAGTGATGCTTGCGCTGGTAATGGGCATGATGCACTCGGCGATTCTGTTTCTGATCGGCTTTGTGCTGGCGCTGATGATCAATTACCCGCAACTTGATATTCAGAAAGAACGGATACTCGCTCATTCTGGCAACGCCATGACCGTGGTGCTGCTGGTGTTTGCTGCCGGGATTTTTGCCGGAATCTTCTCCGGCACCAAGATGGTTGACGCGTTGGCGCAAACGTTAGTGGACTGGATTCCACCCGGGTGGGGACATCTGTTCCCACTGGTCGTTGCCATCACCAGCATGCCATTGACCTTTGTGTTGTCCAACGATGCCTATTACTTTGGCGTTGTCCCCATCCTTGCCAATGCCGCAGCGGCTTACGGTATCAGTCCTCTGGAAATTGCACGGGCTTCGGTTATGGGCCAGCCAGTGCATCTGATGAGTCCTTTAGTAGCTTCCACTCTACTGCTAGTGGGCATGATCGACCGCGACATCGGTGACTTCCAGAAAGGCGCCGTTAAGTGGGCTGTACTGACATCCCTTGTGGTCACGGCTCTGGCCTTGTTGACCGGTGCCCTGACACTTTTCGTCTGATAGCTCAGTCTCACCAAGATGACCTCGCCGGTTCGTGGGCTTGGATCGAAGCGTCCACTGGAAATGTTGGGGCCGAGGGCGGAAACGTACGCTGTCCTCGATCTTATCGGTCGAGGGAGGGGAGTGATTGTTTGAGATTCATCAGGCGCTCCATCGTGCAGAGGGGAGCTCAACTGTTGTTGTAGTCGCACCTTCGGGCCTTATGCCCCGGCTAGACGTCCCGCCTTCCTGGACGGAAACACAATATCAAATATGCCCAGTTTCTATTGCCCGCTCGGCGGAGGTCTCTGCCGCTCCGCTCTATGTGGTTGATCGGAGCGATGGTCATACAGGGTGACTCATCGGTCATCGTACAACATGGCACGGGTTACGAAAAAAACGAACTTGCAGGGCGAGCTTTTCTCGAAGTTAAGGAGCCAGTGGTGGGTTTCTGACTGGGGAGAAGAACGCCTGAAATGAACAAATCGATCAGTGCCAGCGATCTCGGTATTCATCTGAAAAATGCAGACGAAGGCGGCTTGTTCAAATGGTTTATCGCCAGCTTCCTGATGGGCAAGCGTATCCAGGCAGAGATCGCCGCCCAGGCCTACCGCGTCATCGTTGAAAAACACGGTCGCGATACCCCGCGCAAACTGGGTGGCTGTAGCCATCGGCAACTGGTTGCGATGCTGGGTGAAGCCCATTACGTACGCTACGACGAGACCACCGCGACGCGCCTGTTGAACCTGTGTAAAAAACTCAGCGATGAATACGCCGGCAAGATCGGCCAGATTCAGGCGGCCAGCGCCGATCGCCAAACCTTCGAAAAGCGCTTGCGCGAGTTCGACGGGGTAGGGCCCAAGACCCTGGAGATTTTCATGCGCGATGCCGCGGCGGTGCTCTATTGAACCAGGCCAATCAAGTCCCGTCGGTGCACGTCGGCTGTGCCGGCTGGAGCCTGCCCCGAGAACACTGGCCGACGTTTCCTGAGCACGGCACCCATCTGCAGCGGTATGCCTCGCAACTCGCTGCCGTTGAAATCAACAGCTCTTTTTATCGCCCGCATCGCTCGCAGACCTATTGGCGCTGGGCGCAGTCGGTGCCGGCGGCGTTTCGGTTTTCGGTCAAAGTGCCCAAACTCATCACCCATGTTCAGCGCTTGCAGGGCTGCGAGCTGTTGCTGGACGAATTTCTATCCCAATGCACGGCGCTGGGTGATGCCCTGGGCTGCCTGCTGGTGCAGTTGCCGCCGTCGCTGGCTTACGAGGAACGCGTTGCCGCGGCGTTTTTCCAGGCACTGCGGCAACGTTACACCGGGGCGGTGGTGCTTGAGCCGCGGCATGCAAGCTGGCTGGACGCAGACGCTTTATTGATCGCGCAGCGAGTAGGGCGGGTCGCTGCCGACCCATCGCCCATTACCGGCGGCGATACCCCGGGCGGGTGGTCGGGGATTCATTACTGGCGCTGGCACGGCTCGCCGCGCATTTATCACAGTAACTACGACCTGAGCCGATTGGAGGCGCTGGCTCGGCAGGTGCAAAATTCGGCGCAGGCAGGCATTGCCAGCTGGTGCATCTTCGATAACACCGCCAGCGGGTTTGCGCTGGCCAACGCGCTGACCCTGCAAGCACTTCTTGGTCGCGAGGCTATTCTGTGGCAAGCCGGGCATTAGGCTGGGGCGTGTGGCCTCATCGGTGGCAAGCCAGGCTCCTACAGGTAGCGCACAACATGCAGCCGATGCCACATCCGCGATGCGTCCTGACGGTTTCCCTGGGGGGACACGCGCAAAAACAGTCAAGGACGACCGCATGTCGTAAAAGAAACGAGCGTATGCAAATAGCCTTCAATTAGCGCCCGGCACAGTCGATAACCTGTTCAGAAAAGCCTTCCACGCAGGGCTTTACCCAACTGACAGGGGACCTACAAGTGTCGATAAAATTACGTTTGCTGTTGTTGATTGGCACCGGCCTGCTCACCGCCTTGATCATGAGCCTGGTCAGTTACCTGGGAAACACGCAGATGGCGCAGGCGGTGAATGACAACGAGGTCAGCATGACCGCGCTGCGCAATCACCTCGAAGCCGACATGATGCACGACGCGTTACGCGCCGACGTGCTGGCGGCGATGCTGGTCGGGTTGGGCAAAAGCACCAGCAGCGCGGCCGAGGTGCGCAGTTCCATCGAGGAACATGCGGCGCGCTTTCGTGAAGTGCTCGGTGAAAACCTCAAGCTGCCGGTCAATGCCACCGTCAAGGCCGGCCTGGACAAGGTCAAGCCGAGCCTGGATACCTACATCAACGCTGCCGAACGCATCGTCGGCCTGGCACTAACCAACCCGGAGGCCGCGCAACAGGAGCTGGGTAGCTTCAATACTGCTTTCAGCCAGCTTGAAGACCAGTTGGCCGCTCTGAGTGAGTTGATCGAAACCGACACCCGACAGACCGGCGCCGGTACCGGGCAAGCCATCGGCAACGCCAGGTTCGCCATTGGCGGCATGCTCGTCGCCAGCCTGCTATTGCTCCTCCTCCAAGGCCGCTGGGTGATTTTGAGCATCATGGGGCCGTTGCAGACTGCCAGCCGCATTGCCGACAGCATCGCCCATGGCAACCTGAGCGAACCTATTGTCGAGCCTACCCGCAAGGACGAAGCCAGTGCGCTGATTCGTAGCCTGGCGACCATGCAGCGCGACCTGCGCGGCATGATCGAGGCGGTTCGCAGCAACGCCCATGGCGTGAGCGGCATGAGCCAGCAGTTGAGCGACGGCTGTCACGAGGTCGCCGGCAGCAGCCAGCAGCAAAGCGCAGCGGCCAGCACCATGGCAGCGGCCGCCAGCGAGATGACCGCCAGCATCGAGGAAATCACCCGGCATGCCGAGCGGGCGCTGAACATGGCCAACCAGGCGGAGACCCTGGCCAAGGATGGCGGGCGGGTGATCCATCAGGTGGTCAACGACATGGACGGCATCGCCCGTTCGGCACAGCAATCGGCCCAGGTGATCCGCACGCTGGACAAGGAGTCCGAAGGGATCTTCAGCATCATCCAGGTGATCAAGGGCATTGCCGATCAAACCAACCTGCTGGCGCTGAACGCCGCCATCGAGGCCGCTCGCGCCGGGGAGCAGGGCCGTGGTTTTGCCGTGGTGGCCGACGAAGTGCGCAACCTGGCGGGGCGCACCAGCGCCTCCACCCAGGAAATTGCCGCCATGGTCGCGCGTATCCAGCTCAGCACCCGGGAGGCGGTAACCAGCATGGAAGCCGGCGTGGCCCAGGTCGACAAGGGCATGGCGGTGACGCCGACGTCGAACGTGCCATTCGCGAGATTCTCGACGCCACGCTGAACACCACGCAACTGGTCAACGACATGCACCCGCACCATCGGCGAACAGAGCCTGGCGAGCAATGAAATCGCGCATCAGGTGGAAATGATCGCCGGCATGTCCGAGGGCAACAGCCAAGTCATCGGCCGCACCGCCTCGACCACCGATGAACTGTCCACCCTGGCGGGCAGGCTGTCGCAATCGGTGGATCGGTTTCGGCTTTGAACCGCCGCAGTCTATAAGGGCCCCTTCGCGAGCAGGCCCGCTCCCACATTGGATCTTTGGCGTACACAGCTTTTGTGTACGCAGGAGATTCAATGTGGGAGCGGGCTTGCTCGCGAAGGCGTCAGCTCTGACACCCCATGCCTCAAAGAGTGCTCCTGGCCCGGAAGATCCCAGTTCGTCTGAAATACCTTTCAATGTTTTTAAATGATGAAAAAAACATTTACAAGCGATCGTCATGCTGTGAATATGTTCGTGAGAATTTAAAAAAACAAAATCGCATGCGGCGCTGATCACGATCAGGCCATAACAAAAACGACATAAACACAGGCTTGAAGCCGGCTCTGCCCCTGGCCGGACTTTTCAGCGAAGGAGAACCTCTCCCGTGCATCGCTTATTGAACAGATCTCTGTGCGTCACTCTGCAAGCCCTCGGCGTGGTCGCGCTCGGTGCCGCTGTTGCCCAGGCCCAGGCCTCCAGCACGTTGCGCGTCGGCCTCAATGCCGACATTCGCAGCACCGAACCGGGCGTCAACCGTGACGACAACACCGACACCGTGATGCTGCATATCGTCGAGGGGCTGGTTGCCCATCGCGAGGACGCCTCCGTCGGTCCGCTGCTGGCCAAAGAGGTTAACGTCTCCGAAGACGGCCAGACCTACACCTTCAAGCTGCGTGACGGGGTGCACTTCCATAACGGCGCGACGATGAGCGCGGCCGACGTCAAGTGGACCTGGGAGCACTACCTCAACCCTAAGACACAGTGGCGCTGCCTGGCAGAGTTCGATGGCCGTGGCGGGGCGAAAATCACCGGCATTTCCACCCCGGACCCGCTCACGGTAGTGTTCCAGCTCGATCAGCCGAGCGGGCTGTTCCTGGCCTCCATGGCCCGTCCGGATTGCGGTGGCGGCGGCATCTTGCATCCGGATTCGGTAGCGGCGGACGGGCGCTGGAAGGCGCCGATCGGCACCGGTCCATTCACCCTGGCGGACTGGAAACCCGGGCAGTCCGTGGAGCTGGCACGCTTCAACGATTACAGCGCCCGTGACGACGCCGGGCCGGATGGTTTCACCGGCAAGAAACAGGCGCTGGTCGATGTGCTGCGTTTCATGATCATTCCCGATGCGTCGTCGGCCAAGGCCGCCTTGTTGTCGAACAATATCGACCTGCTGCCGGACGTGACCGCCAGCGATGCCCAGGAACTCAAGGCACTGCCGGGGATCCAGGTCTCGGTCAGTCCGATCATGGCGATCTGCGGCCTGCTATTCCAGACCAACGATCCGTTGCTCAAGGATGTACGCATCCGTCAGGCTATTGCCCGTTCGCTGGACTACGGACAGATGGTCACCGCCCTGTCCAATGGGCTGTCAGAGCCGAACAACTCGGCGATTCCCCAGACTAGCGCCTTCTACGACGCCACGGCGAAGCAGGGTTACCGCTATGATCCACAGGAGGCCCAGCGCCTGCTGAAGGAAGCCGGTTACCACGGCCAGCCGATCAAGATGATCGTCAACAAGCGCTACCAGCAGATGTTCGACATGGGTGTGTTGAGCCAAGCCATGGCTCAAGGCAGCGGCCTCAATATCGAAATGGAAACCCTGGAGTGGGGCACACAACTGGAGCGTTACCAGAGTGGCAACTACCAGATGATGGCGTTCTCCTATTCGTCGCGGCTCGACCCGGCACTGGGCTTCGATTCGCTGATGGGCGACAAGAGCAAGGAGCCGCGCAAGGTCTGGGACAACCCCCAAGCCCAGGTGTTGCTGCGTGATGCCGTGCGCCAGAGCGACACCGGCAAACGTCAGGAACTGTTCGACCAACTGCACCGGATGATGATCCACGACACCCCGCTGGTGATCATCTACAACGGCACCATCATCGGTGCGTTGCGCGACAGCGTCCGCGGCTATCACTCCTGGCCGGTGGCCAAGCCACGACTGTGGGGCGTCAGCCTCGCGACGAAGTAAGGCGGAGTCTGATCATGTTGCGTTTTATCCTGCAAAAACTCGGGATGGCGATACCCACCCTGTTACTGATTTCGGTGATGGTGTTCGCCTTGATTCGCCTGATCCCGGGCGATCCGGCGCTGCTGATGCTCGGCGATATGGCCGACCCGCAGAGCCTGGCCGACATGCGTCGCAACCTGGGCCTGGATCACCCCCTGTTGACCCAGTTCCTGATCTGGATCAAAGCGGTCCTCAGCGGCGACCTGGGATTCTCCATCAGCACCAAACAGGCGGTGTTGCCGCTGATCCTGGAGCGCTTCAGCGTCAGCGCGACCATCGTGCTGGTGGCGGTGTTGCTGGCCACGCTGATTGCGGTGCCGGTCGGGCTGATCGCCGCCTGGAAACAGAACAGTGCCCTGGACCTGGGGCTGGTGACCACGGCCACGCTGCTGCTGTCGATTCCCAGCTTCTGGCTCGGGTTGCTGTTGCTTCATGCCTTCGGCATCAAGCTCGGCTGGCTGCCCGTGGTGGGTTACGTGAGCTTCGCCGAAGCGCCCTGGCAAGCCATGAGTTACCTGGTGCTGCCCATTGTCACCTTGACCCTGGTGGAACTGGGCGCAATCACCCGCATGGCCCGGGCCAGTACCATCGAAGTGTTGCGCCTGGAATACATCGCCCATGCCCGTGCCAAGGGCCTGTCCGAGCGTGCGGTGCTGTGGCGGCATGCCTTGCCCAACGCCTTTGCACCGACCTGGACCCTGGTCGGGCTGATCCTCGGCAACCTGCTGGGCGGGATCGCGGTACTTGAAACCGTGTTCACCCTGCCGGGCATCGGCCGGCTGATGGTGGACGCGATCTTTGCCCGCGACTATCCGGTGCTGCAGGGGTGCCTGCTGCTGATCACCTTCATCTACGTGCTGGTCAACCTTTGTGTGGATCTGCTCTACCCACTGTTCGATCCAAGGGTGAAGTTATGAGTTCGAATACTCCTGTGGCACCGCTGGCCGGCGCCGCGAACACGCCGGGCAAGCGGCCCCGTGCCTGGCCGGCGGCCAATGCGCTGATCGGTGGCAGCCTGTTGCTGATCCTGATTGTCCTGGCGCTTCTGGGCCTGGTCTGGACCCCGTTCGATCCGCTGCGTATCGACCTGTTGTCGCGCCTGCAGGCTCCCTCGGCCAGCCACTGGCTGGGAACCGACGAGTTCGGTCGCGATGTGTTCAGCCGGCTGTTGATCGGAGCTCGTACCAGCCTGTGGATCAGCTTGCTGACGGTCAGCGTCGCGGTGATTGCCGGAACCCTGATCGGCATGCTCGCCGGCTACCTGCGCGGCTGGACCGATCGTTTACTGATGATGTTCAACGATGCGTTGCTGGCGTTCCCGGGGATCCTCATGGCCCTGGGCATCATGGCGATCATCGGTGCCAGCAAGTACGGCATCGTCCTCGCGCTGGGCATCGCCTACACGCCATCGGTGGTGCGGGTGGTTCGCGGCACCGTGCTGTCACTGCGTGAACTGGAATACATCGAGGCGTCGCGGGTGATCGGTAACTCCGAGCTGTACACCATGCTGCGGCATATCGCGCCCAACTGCCTGGCACCCCTGTGTGTCCTGGCCACCAGCATGTTCGGCTGGGCACTGCTCTCTGAAAGCGCCTTGAGCTTCCTCGGCCTGGGCGTGCCGCCACCCGCGGCGACCTGGGGCAACATGCTTGCCAGCAGCCGGCCTTATATCGCTTCGGCCAGTTGGCTGGGGATCTTCCCGGGCCTGTTCATCTGCCTGGCGCTGTTGGCGATCAATCTGTTCGGCGATGCATTGCGCGATCGTCTCGACCCCCGGATGAGGAAATGAGCATGTCAACTGACATTCTGCTGAGCGTGGAAAACCTGAAGATTCGCGTGGGCGAGCACGGGGCGCTGGCGGTCGACGACCTGAGCTTCAGCGTCGCGCCTGGCGAGATCGTTGCCCTGGTCGGCGAGTCGGGCAGCGGCAAGACCATGGCCGCCCGTGCGGCGATCGGGCTGTTGCCGGCGCCGATGCAGGTGTGTGGCGGACGCCTGAATTTCCAGGGGCGTGATCTGGTGAACCTCGACACTGCGCAACTGCGGGCCATTCGTGGCGCGAGCATCGGCATGGAGTTCCAGGAACCGATGGTGTCGCTCAACCCGGCCTTGAAGATCGGCCAGCAGATGAGCGAAGCCCTGCAACTGCACACTGATTTGAATGCCGCGCAGATCCGCGAGCGTTGCGTGACGATGTTGCAACGCATCGGCATCAAGGATGCCGAACGCTGCCTGGAGTCCTGGCCGCACCAGTTTTCCGGCGGCATGCGCCAACGGATCATGCTGGCCTCGGTGATGCTGTTGCGCCCGGCGCTGTTGATCGCCGACGAGCCGACCACTGCGCTGGACTGCCTGGCACAGCTTGACGTGATCGAGCTGATGCTCGAGCTGACCCGCGAGCAGGGCACGGCGATTCTGTTCATCAGCCACGACCTGTCGCTGGTGGCGCGGTATGCCCACAAAGTGGTGGTGATGCGTCATGGCCAATCGGTGGAGCAGGGCACCATCCAGGACATCCTGCTGGCGCCCAAGGCCGAGTACACCCGCCAGTTGCTCGAAGCCTTGCCGCGGCGCGGTGAATTGGCACCGCTGCCGGCCAGCGACGGGCCGCTGGTGGAAGTCGATCAGGTCTGTATCGAGCATCCCGGGCCGACCTCGTTCTGGGGCAAACGCCACTACAAACGCGTGGTGCACTCGGCCAGCCTGGCGATTGCACCGGGTGAAACCCTGGCGCGGGTGGGTGGCAGCGGTTCGGGAAAAACCACCCTCGGCCGCTCGCTGGTGGGCTTGATCAAACCCTGTGCCGGCGCGATCCGCTTCAAGGGCGTGGACATCCTCAAGGCGGCCAACCGTACGCATCGGCTGCAATGCCAGATGATCTTTCAGGACCCTTATTCGTCGCTCAACCCGCGGATGAAAATCGGCGAGATCCTGGCCGAGCCGTTACGCCACGAGCCGGGCCTGAACGCAGAACAGCGACGCGAACGCGTGGCGCAAACCTTGCGTGATGTCGGCCTGGCCGACCAATTCGTCGACCGGTTTCCCCATCAACTGTCCGGTGGCCAACGCCAACGTGTCGCCATCGGCCGGGCCTTGGTGCGCCATCCACAACTGGTGATCGCCGACGAGCCGATATCCGCCCTGGACATGACTATCCAGAAACAGATCCTCGAACTGTTCGAGCGCTTGCAGGCGCAATACGGTTTTGCCTGCCTGTTCATCTCCCATGATCTGGCAGCGGTCGAGCGCATCGCGCACCGGGTGGCGGTGATGCACCAGGGCGAAGTGGTGGAAGTAGGGGGGGCGCGAGCAGATTTTCGATCATCCGCAGCATCCCTACACACGCCAGTTGCTGGCAGCCGCCAGCCCGCTGGAAAAACTGGTCGACGGCGGTTACCGAATACGACCCGCCAGTTTTTGATTTAACCCCCTGATCGTACCCCGCGCGCCCGTGCCGAAACTGGCGCGAAGGGGGAAGTCATGTCCGAAAAAACAATAAGACCTACTTACTCATCACGACTGCCAGGAGCCAATTGAATGCATAACAACAACCTGAACCTGATCCTGAAGGGCGTCGGCCTGATGGGCGGCGGCCTTCTGTGCACCGCCCCGGCCCAGGCCGACTTCATCAAGGACAGCAAGGCTGACCTGGAACTGAAGAACTACTACTTTAATCGTGACTACCGTGAAGACGCCGGACAATCCAAGCGCGAAGAATGGGCCCAGGGTTTCATCTTGAATATGAAGTCGGGGTTCACCGAAGGCACCGTCGGCTTCGGGGTCGACGCGGTCGGCATGCTCGGCCTGAAACTCGACTCCAGCCCCGATCGCTCGGGCTCTGGCCTGCTATCGCGAGACAATGAGGCCGAACCGGGTCAACCGAGTTACGTCAAACGCGCCCACGATGAATATTCCAAGTTGGGCGTGACCGGGAAGGTACGTTTTGCCAAAAGCGAATTGCGCAGCGGTTACCTGGTACCGGATTTGCCGACCTTGCAACCCAACACCAGCCGGCTGTTCCCGCAGACATTCCGTGGGACACAGGTGACGTCTGCGGATATCACGGGCCTGAACCTGACCGGCGGGCAGATTGACCGGACAAAGCAGCGGGAATCGACCTACTACGAAGACATGGGGCTGACCAGTCAGAGCGGCGCTTACAAAAGCTCGGCGAAAAGTGATCAGTTCCGGTTCATGGGCGGCGATTACAAGGTCAATCCGAACCTGACCCTGACCTACCACTTCGCGCAGCTGGAAGACATCTACCAGCAGCATTATGTGGGACTGAAAAACAGCTTCGCTCTGGGCGGCGGTACATTAAAGACCGATATCCGTTATTTCGATGCGGACAAGGCCGGTGCGGGGCTGGCGGGCAAGGTCGACAATCGGGCGCTGAGCACGCGCATGGCCTACAGCTACAAGGGCCACAGTCTGGGCGGGGGATATCAGGAGCAGTTCGGCGATACACCGTTTACCTATGTCGATGGCACCAATACCTATCTGTTTTCCGAGTATCAGTTGAGTAACTTTTCGCAGACCAATGAGCGGGTATGGCATGCGCGTTACGATTTTGATTTTGCGGCGTTGGGCTTTCCCGGGTTGACGTTTTCGACGCGCTGGGCCAAAGGGGATCAGGCGCAAGTCCTGGGTTTTGCAGGGGAGGGGCGTGAGTGGGAGCGCGATATCGACCTCGGTTATGTGTTCCAGTCGGGGGCGCTCAAAGGCGTTTCCCTGCGCTGGCGTAATGGCCTGAGCAAGGCCAATTACCTGCGGGACATGAACGAAAACCGGGTGATCCTCGGTTACACCGTGGCGCTCTGGTGATGAACAGCGAAGGCGCAGGGTTTGTTGTCGGGCTCGCTCCTACAGGGCCACCAGGCCAACCACCGTGCGCATCAAGCCTTGTTGCGTGCGACCCCCATCTTGCTGGCAACCTCCAGATGGCGGTGAAGCAAGGTCGACGCCCATTCATTATCCCCTTGCTCCAGCGCATCGAGAATCGCCAGGTGCTCACGGCAAGACACCTTGACCCGCTCGACATTACTCGCCGAATGAAACTCGGTCAGACGTCGCAACCGGTTCTGCTGCTGGATCGCCTGCAGGATATAGGTATTGCCGGAAGCCGCCGCCAACAGCTCATGAAACTCGGCGTTGCATTCGAAAAACCGCTGCCCGTCGACCTGCCCCTCGAGCAGTTCAAGCTGGCGCTCACGGCAGCGACGGAACTGCTCGGGATTGATCTTGAACGTCGGCTCCAGCAACCCCGAAGGTTCGAGCAGCATGCGGAAACGATAACTCTCGAAACGGGTCTGCGGACTGCTCAAGGTCGGCAAGAACAACCACCCGTGTCCGTGCCTGCGCTGCATCACCCCTTCATCGGACAGCCGCAGCAGGCAACGGCGCAACACGCTTTTACCGACGCCATAACGCCGCAGCAGATCGCTTTCGGAGATCTGATCGGGCAACACCTGGTTCAGCCGGTCGTCGATCAGCCGGGTGTAAAGCTCGTCTTCCTCGTTGTGCAGCTCGCTGAACTGCTCCGCCAGGCCGCCCGTGGTTTGCAACGGCACACGAAAGCCCTGTTGCGGCAACGGCTCGATCAGCTGCTGCTGCGCCAGATACGACAGGGCACTGCGGATCGGCGAACGCGACACCCCCAGGCGCTGGGTCAGTTCGACTTCCTTGAGATGGGTCCCGGGTTGCAGGTCGCCCGACTGGATGGCGGAAAGAATCTGGCCGGCGACTTTGGTCTGCAGCGAGGTGAGTTGAGACATGGCGCGTTGTCGTTCCTGTACAGGGGAGGGAAGGATACCCGAAAACTCCGGAAAGCTTCGATCACCCGGAAACTGAATTATAGGCTGTGCAAATACAACTACGCAGTGAACGATAAATCTTTATGTGTATTATTTTAAATATAAAAACATTGCCGAGCATGAATGGCAATTTTGAGGAAGCTTGCTCATGACCTATGTCCCCCTGCCCAGAGCCTTGCCCCACGAGCGGGGTGTCGACGCTGGCGGTATCGTCGATTTCGTGTCGGCGGTCAACGACGCCGGACTCGAACTGCACAGCTTCATGCTCTATCGCCAAGGCGCGGTGGTAGCGGAAGCGTTCTGGCGGCCGTACTCGGCCCGCCGCCCCCACGTACAGCATTCGGCAACCAAGAGCTGGACCGCCACCGCTGTCGGCTTGCTGGTTGACGATGGGCGCCTGAAGCTCGATGACAAAGTGGTCAGCTTCTTTCCCGAACTGTGCCCGGTGCAGGTCAGTGCGAACCTCGCGGCCATGACCGTCGAAGACCTGCTGACCATGCGCACCGGCCATCGGCGCGGCATTTCCGGCGGCGCCTGGCGCAACTTGCAAAGCAGCTGGGTCGAAGCTTTTCTGCAAGAGCCGGTGGATGAACCGCCAGGCCAATCGTTCATCTACAGCAGCGCCTCCAGCTTCATGCTCTCGGCGATTGTCACCCGCGTATCCGGGCAAACCATGCACGCCCTGTTGCAGGAGCGGGTCCTGGGTTTCCTCGGCCTGGACAACCTGGAGTGGGACCTGGCGCCCGGTGGTTTCAACTCCGGCGGCAACGGCCTGAGTTGCACCACCGAAGACTCATTGAAGTTCGGCGTGTTGCACCTGAACCAGGGCCGGTGGCAGGGCCGCCAGCTGCTATCGCCCCAATGGATCGCCGACGCCACGCGCAATCAGGTCGAAGACGTATGGATGGGCGAGTTCGATGGCAAGCAATACCTGCCGCGCAACAAGGACGCCGTCAACGAAGCGCAGCGCGAGGGTTACGGCTACCAGTGGTGGATGACCCGACACGGCGGTTACTACGCCTCGGGCGTCTTTGGCCAGTACTGCATGGTGCTGCCGGACCAGGACAGCGTGATCGCCTTTACCTGCGGCCTGCAACTGGGCGAGCGTCGTTTGCAGGCGGCCATCTGGGAGCATTTGTTTCCGGCGCTGGGACGTGAAGCATGCAACTCGCAGGCCAGTCAGGCACAGCTCGAGACGCTGATCGACGGCCTGCGCCGCCCACGCTGCAAGGCCTGAGCGAGTCGCCGCACGCCGCCGCGCTGCAAGGCCGTTTTGCCATTGAGCCCAACGAAGACGGGGTCACCGAACTGGCGTTCGATTTTCGCAGCGACTACTGCGACTTCAGCCTGATCGATCACCGTGGCGCCCACAGCCTGCGTGTCGGTTTGCAGCAGCCGGTCGAATCGGTCACCAGCCTCACCGGCAATTACCTGCATCACCAATATCAACCGGAGCAGACCCCGGTCATCGCCCAAGGCCGCTGGACCGCAGACGGCGAGTTGCGGATGGACTGGCGTTTTGTCGAAACCGCCTTTGGCGATCACGTCAGTTGCCGCCTGGAACAAGGCCGGTTGCATTTCGATCGAGGGGTCAACACCAATGCCGGATCCCTGCAGCGCCCGACGCTGATCGGCACCCGGATCTGACCCCTTCACTCTATTTACGGAGCACTGCAGATGAACCAGACCTCGACGTCGGCGCTATGGGCGCCCTTTACCCCGATGCGCCAATTCAATCGGCAGCCGCTGCTGTTCGACAGCGCCGAGGGCATGCATTACACCACCACCACCGACGGCCGCCGGGTGCTCGACGCCATGGCCGGGCACTGGTGCGTCAACGCCGGCCACGGCCAGGCGCGGATCGTTGAAGCGATTCGCGAAGCGGCGGGGCGCCTGGACTTCGTGTCTTCGTTCAAGATGAGCCATCCGGCGGCGCTGACCCTGGCCGACCAGCTGGTGGCGCGAGCCCCGGTGGGGCTGGACAAGGTGTTCTTCACCAACTCCGGTTCCGAAGCGGTGGACACCGCGCTGAAAATTGCCCGTGCCTACCATCAGGCGCGGGGCGACAGTCGCCGGACCAAGCTTATCGGCCGCGCCAAGGGTTATCACGGCATGGGTTTTGGCGGGTTGTCGGTGTCCGGGATCGGCCGCCAGAAACGCGACTTCGGGCCGTTGCTCGGTGATGTCGCGCCACCTGCCGTTGCCGTATGACGCCAGCCTGCGCTTCAGCGTCGGCCAACCCGGGCAGGGCGCGCATTACGCGGACGCGCTGTTGCAGTTGTTGGAGATCCACGACCCGGCGACGGTGGCGGCGGTGATCGTCGAACCGGTGACGGGTTCTGGCGGAGTCTATGCGCCGCCCCTGGGTTATTTGCAGAAGCTGCGCGAGATTTGCGATCGCCATGGCGTGCTGCTGATTTTCGACGAAGTCATCACCGGCTTCGGTCGCCTGGGCGACTCGTTCGGTGCGCAGGTGTTCGGCGTGACTCCCGACTTGATAACGTTGGCCAAGGGCCTGACCAATGGTGCGGTGCCCATGGGCGGCGTGCTGGTCAGCGGTGCGGTATACCAGGCCTTCATGAACGGCCCCGAGCAGGCCATCGAGTTGATGCACGGCTACACCTATTCAGCACATCCGCTGGCGTGCGCGGCGGGGCTGGCAACCTTGGCGGTGCATGACGAACTGGGCATCAACGCTCACGTTCAACAGGTTGCCCCGGTCTGGCGGAGCGCAGCCCTGGCATTGCGAGAGCAGGCTCTGGTGCTGGACGTGCGCGCCATCGGTTTGCTCTGCGCGGTAGAGCTCAAGCCCCGCGAGGGAGCACCGGGTGCTCGCGCCGCCGAGGCTGCCCAGCGCTGTTTCGATGCGGGCGTACTGGTCCGTGCTTCGGGCGAGAACATTGTGCTGTCGCCACCGCTGATCATCAGCGAAGAACAGATCGCCCTGATCTTCGAAACCTTGCAGCTCGCGCTCGACCAGATCGCCTGAGGAGGCCCGATGAACTACCTGGACTTCTACATCGATGGCGAGTGGGTCAAACCCCTGGGCGTTGAAACCCTGGAGGTGATCAACCCGTCCACCGAGCGCTCCATCGGCACCATCAGCCTGGGCACCCGCGCCGACCTTGATCGGGCGGTGGCCGCGGCAACGCGTGCATTCGAGCAGTATGGACAAGGGTCCCGCGAGCAGCGCCTGGACCTGCTGGCGGCCATTATCGAGGGCTATCGACACCACAGCGAAGCGCTGGTCGAACTGGTGCACCGGGAGATGGGCGCGCCGCTGTCACTGGCCCGCAGCGCCCATGTTCCGGCGGGTCTGGGGCATCTGCAACGGGCCTTCGATGTGCTGCGCAGTTATGACTTCGACAGGCCCCACGGCAGCACCTGATCAGCCGCGAGCCGATCGGCGTCTGCGGCCTGATCACACCCTGGAACTGGCCGCTCAACCAGCTGACCTGCAAACTGGCACCGGCGCTGGCCGCCGGCTGTACGATGGTGCTCAAGCCCAGCGAGAAGGCGCCGTTGTCGGCAATGTTGCTGGCCGACATCCTTCACCAGGCAGGGGTGCCCAAGGGCGTGTTCAACCTGGTCAATGGCGATGGCCCGACCATCGGTGACGGCATCGCCCGGCATCCGGACATTGATATGGTTTCGTTCACCGGTTCAACGGCTGCCGGCATCGCCGTCGCCAAGGCCGCGGCGGACACGGTCAAACGGGTCTCGCAGGAATTGGGCGGCAAGTCGGCCAACCTGATCCTCACCGATGCCGACATCGAAACCGCTGTGCGCCATGGCGTCAGCAGTTGTTTTCGCAACAGCGGCCAGTCCTGCAACGCGCCGACCCGAATGCTGATCCCGCGGGCCCATCAAGAACAGGCCATCGGGATTGCCAGGGCCGTCGCCGCGGATATCTGCTTTGACGATAGCAACCCGTCCAGCGCCATGGGACCGCTGGCCAATCTGGCGCAGTTCGAGCGAGTCCGGCAATTGATCGGCGCCGCCATGACCCAAGGCGCGCGGCTGGTATGCGGTGGCGTGGGGCGTCCCGAGGGTGTGAAGCAGGGTTTTTACGTCAAACCGACGGTGTTCGCCGATGTCACCCCGGACATGCCGATCGCCCGGGAAGAAGTGTTCGGCCCGGTGCTGGTGATCATCCCCTACGACAGCGAAGACCAGGCCATGGCCATCGCCAACGACAGCCCCTACGGCCTCTCGGCTTATGTCACCGCCGGCACCCTGGAGCGCGCCCGGTCCGTGGCGCGACGCTTGCGCACCGGCATGGTCCATCTCAACGGCAGTAAGGCCGACAACGGCGCACCCTTCGGCGGCTACAAACAGTCGGGCAACGGCCGCGAGTGGGGCGTGCACGGGCTGGAGGAGTACCTGGAACTGAAGTCGATGTTCGGTTACCAGCCGGGCGCCTAGAGGTACTTATCCGTCACAGCACCTTCAGAGGCGCTGGACACGGTCTTCGCATACTTGGCCAACACCCCGCGCTTGTACTTCGATTCCGGCCGCACCCAGCGGGTCTTGCGCTCGGCCAGCTCGGCGTCGGACACGTCGACGCTGATCTGCCGGGTTTCCGCGTCGATCGTGATCCTGTCGCCATCTTCGATCAGCGCGATCGGCCCGCCCTCGAAGGCTTCCGGCGTGATGTGCCCCACCACGAAACCGTGGGAACCACCGGAGAAGCGTCCGTCGGTAATCAGCGCCACATCCTTGCCCAAGCCCTTGCCCATCACCGCCGACGTCGGCGAGAGCATTTCGCGCATGCCGGGGCCGCCCCTGGGGCCTTCGTAGCGGATCACGATCACATCGCCGGCCTTGACTTCGCCGTTGAGAATGCCGGCCAGCGCGCCTTCCTCACCGTGATACACCCGAGCCGTGCCTTCAAAGCGCAAACCCTCCTTGCCGGTGATCTTCGCCACCGCGCCCGTGGGCGAGAGGTTGCCGCGCAGCACCACCAGGTGCGAGTCCTTCTTCACCGGCTGGTCGAAGGGCAGGATCACGTCCTGGCCTTCGGGGTAGTCAGGCACGTTTTCCAGGTTCTCCGCCAGGGTCTTGCCGGTAACCGTCAGCACATCGCCGTGCAGCATGCCGGCCGCCAGCATGCGCTTCATCAACGGCTGGATGCCGCCGATGGCCACCAGTTCGCTCATCATGTACTTGCCGCTGGGGCGCAGGTCGGCCACCACCGGCGACACCTTGCCCAGCTCGACGAAATCGTCCAGGGTCAGCTCGACATCCACCGCATGGGCCATGGCCAACAGGTGCAGCACCGCATTGGTCGAGCCGGCGAGGGCGATCACCACCCGAATCGCGTTTTCAAACGCCTTGCGGGTCATGATGTCCCGCGGCTTGAGGTCCAGCTTGAGCAGCTCCATCACCTGCTGGCCAGCGCGGAAACTGTCCGAGGTCTTGTCGCTGCCGACCGCGTCCTGGGAGCTGGAACCCGGCAGGCTCATGCCCAACGCCTCGATGGCCGAGGCCATGGTGTTGGCCGTGTACATGCCGCCGCAGGAACCGGGGCCGGGGATTGCCACTTCCTCGATCTGCTTGACCTGGATCTCGTTGATATCACCCCGGGCATTCTGGCCCACGGCTTCGAACACGGAAATGATGTCGGTGTGGCCGGCACCGGGGCGGATGGTGCCGCCATAGACGAAGATGGAGGGGCGATTCAGCCGCGCCATGCCGATCAGGCAGCCCGGCATGTTCTTGTCGCAGCCGCCCACGGTTACCAGCCCGTCAAAGCCCTCGCAACCGGCGACCACTTCAATGGAATCGGCAATCACCTCCCGCGACACCAGCGAATACTTCATGCCTTCGGTGCCGTTGGCGATGCCGTCGGAAATGGTGATGGTGTTGAAGATCACGCCCTTGGCGCCGGCGGCGTTCGCGCCTTTTTCCGCTTCGATCGCCAGCTTGTCGATGTGCATGTTGCACGGCGTGACCATCGCCCAGGTCGAGGCGATGCCGATCTGCGGCTTCTTGAAATCCTCGTCGGTGAAACCCACGGCGCGCAGCATCGAGCGGCCGGGCGCGCGCTCTATGCCGTCGACCACTTGAGAGGAGTATTTGCGCAAATCGACTTTATCGCTCATGACTGTTCCTCACCGCTCGCAGAAAAATCAGCATCAGTATAGTGGCGCCCGGCGCCCGTGGCCGGGCCATCGAGTGGGGAACAGACGCGCGGGTTCGCCAGGTCGTGATATTCTTGGCAGCAACTTGCTTTGACCTATTCAGTTTGCGTGTCCACGAGACGCGCCAACAGAATCACTGTCGCTCAAGCAGCTGAGGCCAATAATGATAAGAAGTCAGTTCAGCAGGGACATATAAACTGAGGTCGATGGAACACGTCGGCCTTGTGTGCCCACCCTCCAATCGTCATGTGCGAGCACCCACGACATCTGCCTGTATGCCGTGAAACAAGGGGCTTGCGAGTGAAGATGGAAGGGCGGATGGCGTTTTATCATAGGTGCTACAGATGTTTAAGAAAATGAACACAGCCCTGCTGGGGCTGGCTTTGTCGATGGGGATCACTTCCGTTCAGGCGGAAGAGGCAAAGAAAGTCGATGTACTGCTCATCGGCGGCGGCATCATGAGCGCGACCCTGGGTGTGTGGCTCAATGAGCTGGAACCCGGCACCTCGATGGAAATGATCGAGCGCCTCGACGGCGTCGCCCAGGAAAGCTCCAACGGCTGGAACAACGCCGGTACCGGTCACTCCGCCCTGGCCGAGTTGAACTACACCCCGGAAGACGACAAGGGCAACGTGCAGATCCCGAAAGCCGTTGAAATCAACGAAGCCTTCCAGATCTCCCGTCAATTCTGGGCCTGGCAGGTTCAGCAAGGCGTGCTGAAAAACCCGCGTTCGTTCATCAACTCCACGCCGCACATGAGCTTTGTGTGGGGCGATGACAACATCAAGTTCCTGAAAAAGCGCTACGAAGCCCTGCAAGCGAGCCCGCTGTTCGCCGGCATGCAGTACTCCGAAGACCCGGCCGTGATCAGGAAATGGGTGCCGCTGATGATGGAAGGGCGTGACCCGAACCAGAAAATCGCCGCCACCTGGTCCCCGATCGGCACCGACGTCAACTTCGGCGAAATCACCCGCCAGTTCGTCGCGCACCTGCAGACCACACCGAAATTCGACTTGAAACTGTCCAGCGAAGTGCAGGACATCACCCGCAACGAAGACGGCAGCTGGCGCGTCAGCTACAAAAACCTCAAGGACGGCAAAAAATCCGAAACCGACGCCAAGTTCGTGTTCATCGGCGCCGGCGGCGGTGCCCTGCACCTGCTGCAGAAGTCTGGCATTCCTGAAGCCAAGGAATACGCAGGCTTCCCGGTAGGCGGCTCGTTCCTCGTCACCGAAAACCCGACCCTCGCCGAACAACACCTGGCCAAGGCCTACGGCAAAGCCTCCGTCGGCGCACCGCCGATGTCGGTGCCGCACCTGGACACCCGTGTCCTGGACGGCAAGCGCGTCATCCTGTTTGGCCCATTCGCGACCTTCAGCACCAAGTTCCTCAAGGAAGGCTCGTACCTGGACCTGCTGAGCACCACCACCACCCACAACGTGTGGCCAATGACCAAGGTCGGCATCAAGGAATACCCGCTGGTCGAGTACCTGGCCGGCCAACTGATGCTGTCGGACGAAGACCGCCTCGACGCCCTGAAGGAATACTTCCCGAACGCCAAGGCCGAAGACTGGCGCCTGTGGCAAGCCGGCCAGCGCGTGCAGATCATCAAGCGTGACGAAGCCGCCGGTGGCGTGCTGAAGCTGGGCACCGAGATCGTCGCTTCGCAAGACGGCAGCATTGCCGGTCTGCTGGGCGCATCGCCAGGCGCATCGACTGCCGCGCCGATCATGCTGACCGTGCTGCAGAAGGTGTTCAAGGACAAGGTGGCTTCCCCGGCCTGGCAGGAGAAGCTGCACCAGATCGTGCCGAGTTATGGCACGCAGTTGAATGGCAGCCCGGAGAAGGTGGCTGAAGAGTGGGCTTACACCGCGAAGGTGTTGGAGCTGACTCCGCCGCCGGTGATCGGTCAGGCTGCAGTTCCTGCAGTTCCTGCAGTTCCTGCTGCCGCTGAACAGCCGAAGGCTGTGAAAGAGAATGCTGCTAGTGATATGGCTCTGTAACTAGAAGCCTGATCAGAAGCCCACTGAACCGGTACCGGTCAGTGGGCTTTTTTTTGGGTAGGAAAATCTTGGGGTCTACCTCAGTACACGGGGTCGGTTACCTCAAGCGTGCCAATCACGACCCCAACGACAAACACCTCTTACACAACCGCAAGTGCCACCGCGTATGGGCCAGGTGGTCCGGTCTCGGCTTACGGAAACGCAACAACAACGACCTATGGGAGCAACACGACGTATATCCCTGTTACAGTTGACCGATCTGATTACGGGACAATTTACTTCGTAAAAGGTCGGTTTCAAATTGGCGCATTCGTTCGCAATTTGAACGACCTCGAACCTCAGCTACTACAAACGAACCAAGGTGTAGTAGTCCTAACTATCGTTGATGACAGTCCGGCTTATAAAGCGGATGTCTTACCTGGCGATATGATCATAGCGATGGATGGGGAACGGGTCTCCAATCAAGAGGGGTTCACCCGCATGGCATCTGCAAGGACGGGGCGATCCATTCAACTGTCTTTGATTCGACAAGGACGCTCCATCGAAAAAAACCTGCAGGCGGGCAGCTAAAAGAGCTCCGAGAATAACCGTCTGCTCTTGGTCGATTGCTGCTTGTCATAAGGGCTGCAAACGGCCAATAGCAGTCAGTCTGCGATAGATCGGTGGAACAATAATTGTGAACGACTCACTCTGAGGCTAGCCTTGCGTAAGCTCGCGCCTGCTAAAGTGGCATTAGTGTCCGCTTTGGGTTGTGGATTCAACCGGTCGATCATACTTATCTAACAAAAGGGGGCGGATTTATTTTCCAAAAATGGACGGAAAATAATCCACCCTTTTTTCTTTCTATGTCGACCGTCCCTTATTCCATCTGTTGGTATTATCCGCACATACTGTAAATGCGCTGCTAGCTCATTCGATTGGTCGCTGGGTGATACAAATGATAACGTTGCCGACCTATTTTGGACCCTGTGGGATGTATATGAAGTAGCTGGTAACTTTGGTTGGCGGGATAACGCGGTATCGTGGGTAATGGTTTGAAGACACTCAGCGCACATAGACATGGGCTTGCCATCATCTGGGAAGGAGGCAAGCCTATGGAGATGGGTAGATGGGTAGATGGGTTAACTAATAAAAGATTTCCCGACTATTTAGTTTTGCACCCCTTTAATTTTTTCTAACCGCATAGCATTGCCTTGCCCAACTTGTGTAACGCTTTCAGTTTCGATGGTCTGCACAACGCGACCAGCCTCGTCCTTGGTAACTTGAACGGATTTGGTGTAAGTCCCTTGCACGCAGCCGCCCATGGTCAGCACTAACGTGCACAAAATTAGTCCGAAAAAACGATTCATCAAAATTCCTTGTTTAATTTACATGGTTTGTCGCGCGGAAAATTACCATCGTTGAGCGTGATTAACCAGCTATTCTGTGTCCAAATAGATATATCATCTTAGCTACTCCCCGGCCAGAAAAAACACCTGCCGAAATCAGAAGCAAAATGGCGGATTTATTTTCAAAAAAACGAAAAAGGCAAGGTGGAATGATTAAAAAAGGAGCGGATTTATTTGCAAAAAGCGCGGAAAAATAAATCCGTCCCCTTTTCTCCTCTTGATCATTCATACAGCGCTGTCGAGCTGCGATCTTAATGCCTGATCGTTGTGGCGCTTGGATTTTTTGCCCACGGTGATTAATGCCCATTGATGTCTTTGTACGCTGTGAATGAAAGCGGCCTTGCCCGAGAGCCTTGGTTTCCTAACCCTAACTCGTGGCACAACCTTGCATAGATTCTTGGCGGAAAACCACCCTTGAAATTCCACACATCCCCCTCCATCTTCATCTGTAAGACTCCGGAAATATGTTGGTACTTGCTTCCAAGCTTTTGGCGGACAATATATGCGGAAACCTGTTTGCTCTGTGTGAATCCTAGTACTGACAACTCTGCAACAAGCTGACGAAACTCTTTTTCTTCCGCTTTTTCTATGGCCTTCATCTGATCTATTATCTCCTGAAGCCTAGAAGCTTCAGCTCTTCGTAGCTCTTCATTCTTTTTCTTTTTCTCTTCTTCTAAAATATTCCTTCTTGCTTCTAATTTACGAGTCTCATCTAGCGATAATAGATCAATAGTTGCTATTCTGATCGACTCTGGTAGCGATAACTCCGCATTTACCCAGGATTTTTCGATAGCTTCTATAAATATTGAAGTGTTATCAGGGTAATTTTGGCAAATTTTTGTTGGGTCTAGAATCGCGAGAACTTGTTGGCCTTTCTCTGATATTTCAAATTCATACCAGAAATACAAAGGCTCAAGCGAATTATAGGTGTTTAGTGCCTGAGCCAACTTTGGATGGGTTCGCTTTGCACTCTTTATGTGAAAAAACACCTCTTTAGAAAACGACCCCGCGAAGGTATGAGAGACAAACCCGAAGCCTCTGTCTTCAATGTATCTTTCAACTTTTCCGAAATCAATTTTCACCATATGCCCCATGATAAAGCCTTCTCCTATTGTATGGCAGGCGGCGTTGTGTTGAAGCGCTTAAGCGGAGGCTCGCGCCATGCGAAGATACAAGGGTTGTTCGATATACATCAAAAATACGTGCAACCTCAGTGACAGGTCGTCCTTATCCTCAATCAACCTTCTGAAACAATATGGATGCACATAAAATTTAACTCAATATCGGCAGCGTGCAGGGAGCTCAACGTCTTCAGAAGGAGAAACATACTCTCCCCTAAGTGCTTTCTGAGCGGCCCTATGATACCTAGCGCGTATCACTCCACAGGAAGACTCGTAGCTTGTAGTATATGCTGATGTAGCGATAGGTTTTTGTGTATCTGCTTTGACAACTGGAGAGATAGTATATTTTACTGGTGGTGTAGGGTTAAGAATCCTATATGCAACCAAACAAGATATCGATACAAGAACAAATATGCCGGATAATCTTTTATTTTTGAGATTTTTGCGATAGTCTTGCAATGAATTTTTTGTAGCATCTGCTTTTGAAGAGGTGTCGAGATATGATCCTGTCAGCGAGAAAATAAGAGATACAATCAAGGAGTAGCGTACAGCAACTTGGAAATCACCAAATATCCAAATAACAATAAAAACAGGAATGAAAAAGATTGCTGCTACAAAGAAACATTCAATCAATGTCTTTACTACAATGTTCAAGAAGTCAATCATAAATATGCCCCCCCCCATAATAAAAACACATGATTAACACTTGCCATGATAGCACAACGCCTCCATTTTTCGAATAGTCTCACCTTTTTCAGCAGATTAGAATCGTAGCGTGCAAACTATGTTGAATGGAATTAGACTAAAAAGGGGGCGGATTCATTTTTCAAAAGGGACGGGAAATAATCGGCTCCCCCCCCTTTTCTCGAGACTTTGCTTTAGTTGCCTTAGTTTTTTATCAGTTTTTTTTTGTCGCTCTTCATGATGATGAGTGACACATACTTTTCCCGTTCTTTGACTAGAAATTCACCTCCTCATAATTTTCATGCGACTGCGTAACGCATCAAAGACAAAGACTCCGTATCGAGGGATTGTTACCGACCAAAAATGGGGCGGATTTACTTTCCGATTTATTGTATAGTCCTGAAGCAGGTGTAAACCTTATTTAGGATGGGGCATTTTTAGAAAATAAATCCGTCCCATTTTTCATTATTTTTCAAACCTTCAAATATTCTCCTTCAACCATAGGTTCACATGAAAACTGATAGCAATGCTGTGATTCGTTTTGCTGTTCAAAATTATTTTGAGGGGAAAATGCCAAAAGCTGCAATCGCTACCGGCTACACTCACGCGCAGATAAAGAGTTGGGTAGAAGACGTGGTCGTTGCGAGGGTCTCCACTGCGAGGTACGTGATGGCAGTGGCGCTGATACCAGAGTTTCAGGTTGTTTGTGAGCACGCCCAGTACGATTGCAATGAAAGCTTGTCTCCTCAGCTCAATGCAATGCTCAACGGGCATGCGGATCACCCGGGGGTGTATGCTTTTTATGATAATTTTTGCAACTTGATTTACATTGGGAAGGCAAACTCCTCTCTGAAGAAAGAGATCACAAGCGCGATAGCCCGAGAAGTGGACCTGCCTTTCCCAAAGACAGCTGTTGTGCCTGATAATAGAAAATCTGTGGTTCGTTACATCTCGGCCTATGACGTGGGCGGAATGGATCACTCCGATTACCCCCGTCACGTGGAGTCGCTGATTTTGAGATTGAGCAAGCCTCTTTTGAACAAGCAAGTAGGTAAATTAACAAAGATTTTGCCGAAAATGCCTGAGCTATAAACTATCAATGACGCTATTACCTGAAGGTTGGTCACGTAACAGTTGAGTCCAATGGGATTCGTGATGTGACGTTTTGATAGATGTTAAAAGCCCGCTTTTGGAAGATTGTGCCCTGTTTTTACGGGGCGACAATCGGCCCTTTAGCTGCCGGTCATCAATGGCTGAAATTGGCCGATCTCCGCCCGTCGCGAAGGGCAGCGCGCGACCCATCGCAGCCACTTAGATTAGTTAACAATGCAGTTCTGCAGATCGCAGCCTCACGAAGCTTTGTAGAAATAATAAGCCGCCCCGTAAGACGGCTAAATGCGGATAAAACGATTAGCGTCACTACACTGATATTTTTGTTTCTTTCTCTAGTTTCGCCTGTTTTCTTATCCTTTGAGTACTTACGAATGTATCGTACATATCAAAGCTTGCTCGCACAGAAGTTTTGACAGTTCTAAGATTGTAGTGAAATTCGTCAACAGATTTAACGCCATTTAACAAGAATTGTATCTGCGGGATCCCGAGAAATGTGCAGTCGAATAAAGGGTCGCTATCGCTCTTATTTAAGGCAATTATTTGTCTGGTTTGATCGTTCAATAATACAGTCAGATCGTTGCACTCAGCGAGGCGACGCTTCTGATAGGGTGTGGCGTGCTCTGCAGTGGTCACCGAATTTATCAATGTCTTAATTATATTTCCAGCAATCGTGCGATCCTGCACACTGCCGAGATCGTGTAGTGTGATTGCTATGCGTTCAATACGTCGTCCATTATGGAAAAGCTTTTTTCCATCCGAGAACTGTATGAAGCCCTCTTTTAGAAGCTGAATTTCCTGAATGGCTAGCTGAGTTTGAGCTTTGATGAAGGTAAGTACCAAGTCAATTATGCCATCTACAGCGTCGCCTGCCATAGATGGCCTTGTCAGCCCTTTCTTCTTAATTTCACCAAGAATTATTACGTTATCACTCTCAATTATCAGATCGGATTCATATTCGATCCCTTCAGCAATGAATTTCCTGGCTATTGCAGTTGGGGATATGCCGGATCGCTCAAATAATTTACCAGTCATAGGTTCGATGTGGTTGCCAATTTCGTTGTCGCAATTCTTTTCAAAGGTTTTTATCGCAAGAACTAGCGCTTCATAAAAAGCTAAGAATGTTAATGATTTTGCCACCATGAGGACTTTATTTCCCGGCTGCCAGATAAAAGGTTTTTCATGGAAGTTAACTTTCTCCCAGTCTGTTGCCTGTTTGAGTTCTTTGTTTATTTCGGTAGTTTTATGGGTGAAATAAGGGAGTAGCTTATTCATGCAATGAGACTCTAATCCGCAATTCTCTCTGAGCTCTTCTATAGGGATCAGGCAGTTTATCGAGACATCGGGTACTTTTTTTGCAATAGTTGTTGCGATCTTGAGCGCATCCTTTACGTCCCAGCCAAGCTCCAATTTCATCTTGTCATTATCTACCCAGACAAACAGCTCTTCCATAAATAGGATCGCTGCATCAGATGAGAGCTGCCTAAAACTTAAGCATGAGTCTGCCAGCATCGTCCTAGCAATATAGGCGGGCAGGCTTTGAACAACAACAAACATGGAGCCAAATTGAGAGTAGTCCTGAATGTCCAACATTCCAACCAAATCTTGCGCCATGGCAAGCACAGAATCAAAATTTGCCTCATTGCAATATGTCGTTTTCTTTTCCATATGACGAAGCGCTAGATGAATAAGATATCCATAGGGGAGGCCGGGCATGAAATCGCTCTTAGCCACAATGGGGTATTCAGGCCGTCCAAGTAGATATCGCCCTTCAAAATATTTGTTTATTCTTTGAAAGTTGCGCAAGAGCAAGCTTGTAAATCTTGCGCCACCAATGTCTCGCATTTTATTGTCAAGTAGCGTGCAATATGTTTCTGATTCATTTTCATTTAAGTAGAAATACCTGCCATTAAATAGCGGCGTGAAGCCACGAGCCTTGATTCTCAGAGCTGCATTTGCAATTGGGATGTCTGCAGTATATTTTTGCCCCCACGTATCATAGCTGTCCAACGTCATTATGATCAGTGTGGCGTGGATTGCGTTAATCCAAGATTCTCTGTCATCAAGCGTAGTGAATAAATTTTCATTTATACTAAATAGGATTTTTGCAGGTATTTCATGATAGGCGTATCCCCCACCATTATAGTGGTAAATTCTATATAGGGATGACTCAATTTGTCGGAGGTTTGTTGTCTTTGACTTTTTGTCAGCTACAATTGCATCTTTAATTTTTGCGTATAGTATTTCTATAGTTCTTTCTTTTGAAATTTCAAGTTCGGAATTCAGAAATGATTCGATATAGCTTTTGTCCGAATAGTCGAAGCCGAAAGCTAGGCACTCATCAACTAGCCCCATGAACTCATTGAATTTTGAACAAAGGTACATTCTGGAAAATCCTTTTAAAGAAGACTACATTGTGCAGTTCGCCGGGGTAACTTTACTGTCAGAAGCGGTTGATGTCACTTTGCAATTACCGTCATTTCACAGTCCTAGTTGTACCGAACCGCGATCCGGCGTAGCGGTGCCGCAACGTGCAAGCTCTGTGGTGTCGACGAAGTCGAGAGTTGTCGGAAACTCTGGGAAAAAGCCACTTAAGCACTCTAGCAGTCGCTTCCAGATCGCTAAGTCGGCTGATGGCGGCATAAATCGGGGGCAAGCGGCAGTTTTTGGCCGATTCTGTTGAAAAAGTCGGAATTTCAGGCTGAAAGGCTTCGAGTTCGGCTGTCACTTCAGAACCCGTTCACCACGTTGGATGGCTTTTCGGTTCTGCGTTGATCATTGCAGCTTGGTCAGTGGGTTAATTTGAGGTTTTTTGCTTACACCGGGCGCACCTATCCCGTAGTTGGCGGCCCTTGAGAGGTGAGTTTGGCCAGTCTCCGCAGATTCTGTACCGCTGCCGCCAATGTAAATTCATCGTTCGCACCGCTTATCCTCGTAGTCGCAAACGATCCAATCTCAGTATTCGCTTGAGTGAGCGAACAACATTTCGACCTTCTTCCGTTCGTGGCGTGAGCACACGTATTCGGTACCGCGCTTTATTGAGCCGGGCGACGACCAGGACGAGGGCCTGGCACTGCCGCTCTACGTCAGCCGGCAGGTGGATGACAAGACCCGTCGCGCTCAGGAGGCGCGCAAGCGGCTGTTGGCCGCGGCTCTGCTGCAGCAGCAGAGGACCTACGCCTTAAACAACGGTTGAACGCGCGAAAAACACCGGCAGAAGCACGGTAAAAGAACGCTACGAACGGGCAAAGAACGGCAGGCGCAACGGGTTAAGTCGGCTGAATAAGCGGGCAGACAGGTGAAGTGGGCCTACCGGTCCCCTTCACACCTTGCCCATTCGCCTGCGGCTCAAGGGGAGCGTTCGCGGCTGCGAAACGGGCGCAATGGTGGGGTGGTGTGCCTACCAGTACTTTTAGATCTGTTAAAGCTTTTACAATCTTATCCACATGGGTGTTGATCCTAAGATTTGGATCATCCTCTGTGCACCATTCCGTCCCTGGTACACAGCGGAGAAAACATGCCTATGCATCCTCCTTAGGAAATCCTATTGCTAAGTTCAACAAATGAGGATTTTATTGGCTGGCGAGAAGTCGATACCGCACAGCATTGCGACACTCGACAAGGTCCACGGTGTAACGCTGGTGAGGGATATTGTGGGATGGGAAAACACACACATGAACAGTAACCCACATCAGCGGTTCGCTCACTCTTTGGCTCGCGCCGCGTTATGCGCTGGTGCGCTCTGCTTAAGCGCGGAAAATGCGCAAGCACGGCCGCACGACCAGGAAGATTTGCGCTCCTATATGCATGGCATCGAAGCGGTCAAAGGGGCCGACGGCCGTTTTTTGATTTTCATTAGCAGTTCCGGAATTCCACCCAAAGGCAAGGACGAAAACGGCAACTGGCCGCACGACATCTACCTTTCGAAATGGGGAATCAATGATGCGCGGATCAGTCCGCCCACACTATTCATCCAAAAGCCGGAAGCGCAAGAACCGGTGTCGGTCGCCCAAACAACTGACGGCAATGTCATGCTTTCGTTTGAAGATGGCTGGAATACCTCGAACGAAGTCAATCAACGTTATGGCGTTTACGATGCGAAGCTGCGACCGATCGCGCCGTATCCGCGCGTCGTTGCGACCGGCGGACATTCCGGCCATGTTGCCGCGGCAGGAAAGCATTTCGTCGTGTTGTATTCCGAGGACTGGGTCAACGGTGGCGGTGTCGATGATCTCGGTACCGGCAATGGTGTATATGCAAAGGTCTTCGATAGTCACGGCCACCTGCTCAGTACGTTCGATGTCGCACCCCAGCGGCGTGAATGGTGGCCGATGATTGCTGGTTCCAGCAATCGCGCGCTACTGGTCTGGCAACAATTCGTACCTGATCAAACCTCTGCAAATTTGAAGATAACGGTACTCGATCCCGAGACCGGGAAACTCTCCGCCCATAAGATCCTGAGATCCGGCTTGAATTACTACACCTACAAAGCCAAATATATCCCATTGATCGATCGTTTTCTCGTGACCGGTACAACGGTGAACGGTAAAGGTTTTGCGTACTTGATCAACAACGACGGCAAAGTCAGCGCGACGTTGGAATGCATGCCGGCAACTGTGAGGGGAGCCGATGTTGTCGCCAGCGGGAATATCGCCTATACGCCTTCGCAGGACAACCGCCTTCTGCATCTGGAGCTCACACCCTCTTCAATCAAGTTGAAAGCTGTGCAGCGCTCGCCGCTGACTTGGTCCTATATCGGGAGCCTCGGATTGATGCGAAATCCCTCTTCAATTCATTGGATATCGCTGACAAAGAATGGAGTCGAGGAAACTGATTTTGATTTGCGCAATGCGGTGCAACCCGATCGATCCGACCTGTGCCGATGATGGTTGCGCCAAGGCGGAAGGGTAAGTTTCTGTCATTAACGAAATTTTTTCTGCCGCACCCCAACTTCTATAAGTGGAACATAGCGACCACGACACACTGTGACTGAACCACCCTTGTCCTCCCTCAACCTGGAGGACAAGCCATGAACTCAATTACTACATATCGCCATCAGCCTTGGAACAAGGGAAAGCTCGTCGGGCAAAAGGCGCCGCTCCGAGTCAGAGATATCTGGGCCATCCGCGTAAGACTCCAGCTCGCGGAGAAGACACGGGATCTGGCGCTCTTCAACTTGGCTATCGACAGCAAACTGCGTGCCTGTGACTTAACCAAGCTGCGAGTCCGAGACATAGCCCATGGGGAACATGTGTCGTCACGGGCCATCGTGATGCAGCAGAAAACCCGCCACCCAGTGCAATTTGAAATCACTGAGCAAACCCGAACGGTTCTGGAGGCTTGGATGCATCAAGCTCACCTCCACAGCGAGGATTTCTTGTTCCCGAGCCGGTTGCACGACTCAGACCATCTCTCCACCAGGCAGTACGCTCGAATAGTCAAAGCGTGGGTGACCGCCATTGGGCTTGACCCAACCATGTACGGTACTCACACGCTACGGCGAACCAAGGCATCGTTGATCTATCGCAGGACAACGAATCTGAGAGCAGTTCAACTCTTGCTATCCCGGTGTTCACGAATTAACCGTTGCCTGCCTTTTTAGCCGCGAGCTATCTGCTTGCTTGTATAGTTCGCCGGTGAGGCATAGATTCGGTTATGAGCCTTTTTACACGTAAAATTTAAATGGATATCGCTGTGGCTCAAGCCCCATCACCCCACCTCCTGACGCCAACGACCTCTACATTGTTGTCGAACAATACCGGCCGCAAGGCCTTGCCAAATGGTGCATTAAGCTAGTGCGGTGACCGAATGCGCGTGATGATTTTGGATGATGATCCCTGGATAGCCGAGCTGTTGAAACAATTGGTTTTGAGCCTGCGCCCGCTGGCGATAGTTGATAGCTTTGGCGATGTTGCCAGCGCTTTGCATGCCTGGCAACAGAATGCCTATCAGATGGTCATGGCTGACTGGAATCTACCGGATGCCAGCGGTGTGAGTCTGCTGCAGACGATTCGTGAGCATGATCAGGAAACACCGCTGATTATGATCACCGGGCGTTCCGATCGGGACAGTGTCCTGGAGGTGCGGCCTCTGGGGATTAGCGCTTTTATTACCAAGCCGTTTCAGGTGTCGCGCGTCGTTGAGCTTCTCAAGATGCTCCTTCCTCCAGATTCGTCTATCCAGACAATCCCTGTCATTGATGAGAGCTTGATCAGTTATCTCGGTAAATTATCCGCAGATGAGTTAGACCTGCCTTTACTCGCTCAGGTCAAGGAAAGACTTCAGCGTGGATACGGGGGAGAACAGCTGGACGTTCGCGAGCTTGTCCAGGACTGGCAGCATGACCCGGCGCTTTGCGCTCATCTGATCGCGGCAGCCAATAGCGCTGCTTATCATGGGGTCGGCCAACCCTGCACCAGTTTGATCGATGCCATTAAACGATTGGGACGGCTTACCAGTGTCAATCTGGCGTTGAGCCAGGCCCTGCGACAGGCCAATACCCAAACCAATGGGCTGCTGCTGACCCGAATGCAATCCGAGTTGGATAATTCCGAGCGACTGGCTGAACAGGTTGTTTCCCTGGCTCGGCGATGCAAGCTGGATCCGGCGCCACTGCAGAGTGCTGCGTTGCTGCACCGGATAGGCGAGCTTTGTGTGCTTTACCAAATCCAGAAGTGGGAGGGCCAAGGAAAAAGCCTGGACGAAGAAGCGCTCTCCCAGGCCCTGCTTGATTTCGCAGGCCCTTTTGCCATCAGCTTGAAAGCCTGCTGGGGACTCCCATTGGCTCTGCGTGAGTTAATAGGCGCGATCTATGTGTTGCCTCCCATGCAGGTACGCCGTGAACAAGTGGTTATGCGACTTGCTGCGGCCATTAACAATGGCGAGCCTGAGGCAGACCTTGAAAGACTGCAACGATTGTCGGGCCTGCCCTGAGCGCACTCGGGAACGCAGCCTAGGCCCGCCGTAGAAAAGCAGGTCGAGGATTTTTTGTCATGGAATGCAAGGGGTTCGCGAGGGGCAATGGAATGCGTGACAAGACAATGAGGATGAGAAAGCATCAGTTTTTTGCATTGAACCGGGAAGTAGCGACAACTCTGGCGGTGGGCCTGGGGGCAAGCTTTCTGGGGTGGTGGATCCTTGAACGGATCAACGAACAGCATGCTCAAGAAGCGATCGTAGCGGCGACCGAGGAGGCCGCAGAGTTGGTTTTGACGCGTCTTAATCTTTACCAATACGGATTGCGAGGCGCTCGTGGAACGGTGCTGACAGCGGGTGAGCATGGCATCAGCCGCGAAGTTTTTGACCAATATCACAAAACCCGTGACCTTGTTTCTGAGTTCCCCGGCGCGAGCTCCCTGGGCTTTATCAGGCGTGTACCGCAGCGCGAGGAAGGCGAGTTCCTCAAGTCCGCTCGGGCGGATGGCAAAGCCGATTTCTCCATTCGTCAACTCTCACCCCATTCCGGCGAGCGTTACATTGTCCAGTATGCCGAACCGGTTGAGGGTAACCAGGCTGCAATCGGCTTGGACATAGCTTCGGAAACAGCGCGGCGAGAGGCTGCCCAATCCTCGATACAGAGCGGTGTGGCACGGTTAACCGGGCCCATCACTCTGGTACAGAACACAGCGAAACCGCAGCAGTCTTTCCTGGTTCTGATGCCCATCTTTCGCGGTGGAGAGACTCCGGCGACCGCCGTTGAGCGAGAGACAGCAGCGTTTGGCTGGATCTATGCCGTGTTGCAGACAGAGCAGGTACTCAGAGGCCTGCGCATAGAAAACGAGACGGTGCATCTGCGATTGAGGGATATCACTGTCCCTGGGCAAGAGACGCTGTTTTATGAAAGCACCAACGACTCGGCCAGTCGTGAAACGCTGATGACCCATCAGGTGGAGCGCGAGGTATACGGGAGGCGATGGCAAATCGAACTTGGCGCGCATCCGTTGTTCGTCCAGCGCCTGCATCAGGTTTCACCAGCAGTCGTCCTGTTGATGGGTGGTTTGCTCACTCTTCTACTGGCTACTCTGGCGGGTGTCGTGCGTGTCAGCCGTCAACGCCGGCGGCAACTCAACTCCAGCCTGGAGGAGCAGGTTGCGCAACGAACTTCCGAGTTGCGGCATCTCAATCTGTTGTTGGGTACTGTGTTGCGCTCGGCCACCGAGGTCTCGATCATTGCGACAGATCTCAATGGTGTTATCCGGGTGTTCAACAAAGGCGCCGAACGCTTGTTGGGGTATGACGCCGAAGAGTTACTGGGTAAAAACACCCCAACGCTGATCCATGTACCAGAGGAAGTCGCTGATCGTGGCGTTGAGCTGACCAAGGAGTACGCTCAGGCTATCGATGGTTTCCGTGTATTGACCCATAAACCTGAGTTTGAAGGCGCAGAAACCCGGGAGTGGACTTACGTACGTAAGGACGGCTCACGATTACCCGTCACGTTGGTAGTCACAGCCATGCGCGATGACGAAGGGAAGTTGAGCGGTTACCTGGGAATCGCGGTCGACATCACCGAACGTAAAGCGGCAGAAAAGGAACTGGCCGCGAGTTTGGAGACAACGCAGAAGCAACGAAGCGAACTGATGACGGTGCACGAGCAGTTATTAATGGCCGCTGAAGTAGCCGAGCTGGGCGTCTGGTCCTGGACATTGGCGGACAATTCATTGCAGTGGAATGACCGTATGTTCGAGTTCTACGGTCAGTCACTGTCGTTGCGCAATAATGGTCTGAGTTATAAGCACTGGTACTCTCGTGTTCACCCTGAGGATGCGGTGGCTGCGGCTGAAAATCTGGATGCAGCAGTCAAGGGGCTTGCGGTATACAACCCCACATTTCGCGTCGTGCTCCCCGACGGCCAGATCCGCTTCATCCAGGCCGGCGCGCAGATCGAACGCAGTCCGAGCGGTGCGGCTTTGCGTGTGACGGGTATCAATCGGGACATCACCTCCCAGCGCAAACTGGAGTCACATCTGTTGTACGCCAAGGAACAGGCCGATACCGCGAATGCGGCCAAGTCTGCCTTCCTGGCCAACATGAGCCACGAAATTCGCACGCCGATGAACGCCGTGTTGGGTATGTTGCAGTTGGTGCAGAACACTGACCTGAACGGTCGCCAGCTCGATTATGTGAGCAAAGCGCAGACCGCTGCGAAATCACTGCTGGGTTTGCTCAATGACATCCTCGACTACTCCAAGATTGAGGCCGGCAAATTGCAACTCGATGTGCACCCATTTGAACTCGAACTGCTCATGCGTGACCTCGCCGTTGTGCTGACCGGCAACCAGGGGCAGAAAGAGGTCGAGGTCTTGTTTGACCTGGACTCCAATCTGCCCAACGACCTGATAGGTGATAGCCTGCGGCTGCAACAGGTGCTGATCAACCTGGCAGGCAATGCCCTCAAATTCACCATGGAAGGCCAGATCGTGGTCAGCGTCGAGCAACTGCTGCGCACGGATACCACTGTGAGCTTGCGTATCGCCGTTTCTGATACCGGCATTGGAATCAGCCCCGAGCAACTTCAACGCATTTTTGAAGGTTTTACTCAGGCCGAGGCTTCAACCAGCCGCCGTTTTGGTGGCACCGGTCTGGGCTTGGTGATCTGCAAGCGGCTGGTCAGCCTGATGGGCGGTGAGCTTCAGGTGGAAAGCCGGCAGGGCGTCGGAAGCCGCTTCTGGTTCGATATCACCCTGGAGATTGCGCCAACTTCCCTGCTGAGATCTGCCTGTCCTGAAGTCGATGTGTCCATACGGATACTGGTAGTCGACGACAACGCCATGGCGGGTGAATTGCTGGTGCGAACCGTCCATGCATTGGGATGGAAGGCCGACCACGTGAGTGGTGGCACGCAAGCAGTTGAATGGGTGAAGAACGCCCAGGTGCGAGGCGAGACCTATGACGTGGTGCTGATGGACTGGCGGATGTCTGATATGGATGGGCTGAGCGCTGCGCAATTGATCCACCAGCAGGGCAACGGCGTGCCACCGCCAATGATCATTATGATCACTGCTTACGGCCGCGAAGTGCTGGCCGATGCCCTCCAGACGGGAGACGCGCCCTTCGTGGGGTTTCTCACCAAGCCTGTCACCCCCAAGCAAGTAGCCGACGCCGTTCGGCAAGCACTCAACGGCAGAGGCCTTCCACAGTCTCTCCCGTCCAGTTCGACTGTTGGCAGGCCGCAGCGTCTGGCCGGGTTGCGGTTATTGGTGGTGGAAGACAACAAGCTCAATCGGCAGGTTGCCGATGAGTTACTGACGGGGGAAGGCGCTCAGGTGACGCTGGCTGAAGGAGGGCTGGAAGGGGTGAGCAGGGTGGTGACTGGGAAAGTGCCCTTCGACGTCGTATTGATGGATATCCAGATGCCGGATATTGATGGCTTGGAGGCGACCCGTCGCATTCGATCGAATCCACGCTTTGCCGCGCTGCCGATTGTGGCGATGACCGCAAATGTCTCCAGTACTGATCTTGACGCCTGTCTTGCTGCGGGGATGAATGAGCATGTCGGCAAGCCCATAGATCTGGAACAACTCGTCGCAACGCTGCTCGTTCAAGCGGGTCGTGAGAATAGCCAGGTATCTCTATCCTTGGCGCAAGCCAATACAGGAGACAGTCTCACCGAGCCTCGTGCATCGATCGTAGAGCGCTTTGGCGGTGACATCGATTTGATCCGCAACGTGCTGCGTACCTTTGGCCCGGAACTGGAAAAGCAGCGTGTCAGCTTGCTCGATGCGATCCAGCGCCAAGATGCATCGGGGGCAGCTTTCGTGCTCCATACCATTTGTGGTAGCTGCGGCACCATGGGGGCCAAGGCGGTGTCGCTGCTGGCCGGAAAATTGGAGCACGAACTGAAAAAGGGAGATGAAAAGTCTGTAGCAAGCCTCCTTACTGACGCAACATGGTTTGATGAACTGAGCCGGTTACTGCAACAGAGTATTGAGCAGATGAATGTCGACTTTGGTCAGAGCCATAGCGCAAAGGTGAGTGTTGATTCAGAAATGATGGCGCTTACGCAATGGCGAGAATCCCTCAAAGAGATTTTGCTGTTGCTGGAAGCGGGCAACCTTCAAGCCATAGAGCTGACAGACGCTTTGGCGTCAAAAACGCCGCCATTCCTGCGCCCACAGTTCGACGAACTGGTTGTCATGGTGCAGTCACTAGACTTTTCCTCTGCGATGCCGATTGGTCGTGAACTGTTGAGATCTGCCTGATGGATCAATCGATGGAAACCTGGTTGCCACATTTCCATAACCGTCCAAAACTCCTCATAGTCGACGACCAACCGATTAATATCCGGGTACTCCATGAGTTGTTTCGTAAGGACTGTGATGTGTTCATGGCCACCAGGGGTGAGCAGGCGATCACGATATGCCAGACCCGTCTACCCGATCTGATTCTGCTGGACGTGGTCATGGAGGGCATGGACGGGCATGAAGTGTGCCGTCGACTCAAGGCTGACCCTGCGACCCAGGACATCCCCATTATATTCATTACCGCACAGCAGCAGGAGTCGGATGAGGTACTAGGTTTGGAACTTGGTGCGGTTGACTTCATCAGCAAACCCATCAATCCAATCATTGTCAGAGCGCGTGTGAATATTGAACACTCTGCTTCTGATGTAGATCGAGTGGTGACTATTTCTCTAGGTGTCGCAACAGCGACGCCCGTTGGCGATCTTAAATTCCAAACCTTGATAGAAGCAGCGGATAAGCAACTTTACGAAGCGAAGAGAACTGGGAGGGGGAGGGTATGTTCAGAACGGTGACTTCATAGTTACCCGCCACCTGGCCGCGACACGACAGGCGCATAGAAGGTCCGTCTGAGCGCGCATTTTGTTTTTTTGGGCTTGATAACACAATAAAAAAAATCCCTTCAAAAAGTACCATATTCAGTTCATCAAGGAGAACATGACTTGAACTCCCGGCGCTCGTGTTCTTACTCCAGCGATCTCGGCCGGCTGCAAAGCCAGCTCGACATCGGTCGCGCTCCATTACGCTGAAAATTAAATCTCAAACAGCTAGCAAAATCCACCGGGCTTGCGCTTCGGGAGCCACCTCGCTAATCTTCTCCTGTCGCTGCCAATTCAGCGATCGGGTGTGGTAGCCCGGTTACTTCATAGACCCAGAACGCCTCAGGGCGTTTTTTTGTGCTGGCTGCTTTGTGGCGGCTGTGCATGGGAGGCTTCGGCCTGCCGGGTTCCTATGACCGGTCTACCACCCCGTGTACAGCCGTCTCCTTATTTTGCGTGGTAGCGGATAGGGAGGGGCTCACTTTCATAGGAGCTTCACAATGTTCAAAGTAACCCCGAATCCGCCGGATGCGGACGGCTACACCGAAACCGATCCCGTGTCTCCATCCCCCAAGCCAGCCATGGCCGAGCGTCGTCCCAATCCCATCTTCACCATTGTCCCCACCGTAAATAGCGAGACCCTCCTGGTTCACGCCTGCGAAACCCTTGCCTCAGCCAGTGTCATGGCCAGTGAGTTGGCGTTTATCCTTGAAGGTCCGAAATGTAATTTGGCGTTGGCGATTCAGCAGATGATTTCGTTGGCGGAGTTGTCGGTGAATCGGGTGTTGGATCAGGTTGATCCGCAGGAGTAGGTGAGGTTCAAGACTGTATCTACAGGGGAAGAGTACGGTCGAAATGGATAGGTTGGCTGCCAGGACGCCTTCGCTGGCAAGCCAGCTCCTACAGTTGGGTTGCGTGCGGACTGGAGAGCCAGGCCAGCAATCAGGACGCCATCGCGGGCAAGCCACGCTTCCACAGGGGCCGGGTGCGGCAGCGATGTTTAGGGTGTCATCGAGCTTGGAGGAATCTGATCCGTATTTTCCTGCGCCATCTGCCGCTGTAATGCACAACGTCCACGGCTCACAATGACAGCACGGTCCGCAGTTCCATCAGCTACTGCACCGCAAACTCATAACGTAGGAGGCTCCATGGGCAAGATGGCATTTTTCCTCGGTGGATTTCTGGTGTTGACCATTTTGATCGGCGCCCTTGCCACCATCTCTCCCGTTTAGTCCTTCCCGCAGTGCCCGCTGCCGATCACACCTCTGCCCGCCAGCGCCGCGCCTGAATCAGCAAGGCCGGCGCGAAGTGCAGCATGACCATCTTGATGTAGGCGCCAGTGACGACAATCGCGGTGAGCATGAAGGGTGCGGGAACGCCGATACGCAGCAACAAACGGCCGAGCACCATGCTCAAGGCGATCAGCGACAGCAGGGTCAGTGCCGTATCCGTGCCCAGCGGACTGCTCTCGGCGACCAGCGCGGCGGTCTGTGCGGGAATGCAAAAACTGACCAGCACGGTGATCGTCAGCAGGCGGACCAGGTGCACGACGATCACTTTGCCGGACGCGCGTTCGGACTCGAGCAAGTCGAAGACGGCGGCGAGGGCGCCGGGGTAGACGGCCAGCAGGCTGTCCTTGCGGTTCCATCCCGAGACCCTGAGCAGCCAGAAACCGGCCACGGCGCTCTGGACTGCCAGGGCCAGCAGCATGAACCCCAGGCTGGGCAGCATGGCCGCCGCCGTTTGGCTGTCCCATGACTTGAACATCAGGCCGGTGGCGATCCCCAGGACGATTTGCACGTAGCCAAGGCTGAGGGGCAGCGTGGGCGAAAAGCGCAGGTTGCTGGCGAACAATGCGGTGGCGAGTATCGAGCCCAGCAACAGGCCATGGGGGATGCCGGCGTATTGCAGCGCGATACCGACGCTGATGGCGATCAGCAAGCAGAGTAGGGTTTTCATGGGGCTGACGAATCTTCCTTAATTCTTGAAATAACCCAATGCTTGCATCGTAATGTTGTTCAGTTAAGGACATTGTAGGAGCGAGCTTGCTCGCGATGGTCGCTAACGATAACGCGTGTTTGCTGGATAACACGCGGTGCTCTTGAGTCCATCGCGAGCAAGCTCGCTCCTACAATGTCCAACGCTTGCATCGAGTTTTCTATCCGGGCACGCACGTTTCCCACTTAACGGCTTGAAGCGTCAAGTGCGCCGGGCTCGATGAGAGCAAGACCTCGCGAGCCAAACAGCACAACGCCTCCACAGTGGGAGGCGTTGCGGGTTTTCAGCAGTACTGTTGGGTTACTTGAGATCGAAGCGATCCAGGTTCATCACCTTGGTCCAGGCCGCAACGAAGTCTTTGACGAACTTCTCCTTCGAATCGCTGCTTGCATAGAATTCGGCCAATGCTCGCAGCTGCGAATTCGAACCGAAGACCAGATCGACACGGGTCCCGGTCCACTTCACTTCACCGGTTTTACGATCCCTTGCTTCAAACTCCTCATTAGCCTCCGAGACCGGCTTCCATTCCACGCCCATATCCAGCAGGTTCTTGAAGAAGTCGTTGGTCAACGCCTCCGGCTGCTGGGTGAACACGCCGTGTTGGGTTTGTCCGGCGTTGATGTTCAACACGCGCAGGCCGCCCAGCAGCGCGGTCATTTCTGGCGCGGTGAGTGTCAGCTGTTGTGCCTTGTCGATCAGCAATGCCTCGGCGGGTACGCGGTAGCGGGACTTGAGGTAGTTGCGGAAACCATCGGCAATGGGTTCGAGGAAACCGAAGGATTCCACGTCCGTCTGCTCTTGCGAGGCGTCCATCCGTCCGGGTGTGAATGGCACCGTGACAGTGTGGCCGGCATTTTTCGCCGCCTGTTCGATACCGGCGCTGCCGCCCAGGACTATCAGGTCCGCCAGCGAGATTTTCTTGCCGCCGCTGTTGAACTCGCTCTGGATCCCCTCGAGTTTCGCCAGCACGTTCGCCAGTTGCTCAGGCTGGTTGGCCTGCCAGAATTTCTGCGGGGCCAGACGCAGGCGGCCACCATTGGCGCCGCCACGTTTGTCGGAGCCGCGGAAGGTGGAAGCCGCCGCCCAGGCGGTTGCTACCAGCTGCGAAACCGTCAGGCCCGACGCCAGGAGTTTGCTCTTGAGTGCGGCCACGTCGCTGTCGTTGACCAGGGGATGGTCGACCGCTGGAATCGGGTCTTGCCACAGCAGTTCTTCGTTGGGCAGTTCCGGGCCGAGGTAGCGCGACAGTGGACCCATGTCACGGTGGATCAGTTTGAACCAGGCGCGGGCGAACGCGTCGGCCAGTTGATCCGGATTCTCCAGGTAGCGCCGCGAGATCGGTTCGTAGATGGGGTCGAAGCGCAGCGACAGGTCGGTGGTCAGCATGGTTGGATTACGCCGTTTCGACGGGTCGTGGGCATCGGGAATGATGCCGGCGCCGGCGCGTCTTTCGCGACCCACTGGTTGGCCCCGGCCGGGCTTTTGCTCAGTTCCCACTCGAAACCGAACAGGTTCTCCAGGTAGTTGTTGCTCCAGCGGGTGGGCGTGGTGGTCCAGGTCACTTCCAGGCCGCTGGTGATGGTGTCGCCGCCTTTGCCGGTGCCGAAGGTGCTCTTCCAGCCCAGGCCCTGTTGTTCGAGGCCGGCGGCTTCGGGTTCGGCGCCGACATTGTCGGCAGGCCCGGCACCGTGGGTTTTACCAAAGGCGTGGCCGCCAGCGATCAGCGCCACGGTTTCTTCATCATTCATGGCCATGCGGGCGAAGGTTTCGCGGATGTCCTTCGCCGCGGCGAGCGGATCCGGGTTGCCCTCGGGGCCTTCCGGGTTGACGTAGATCAGACCCATCTGCACCGCAGCGAGCGGGTTTTCCAGGTTGCGCCCTTGCTCGGTACGGCTCTCCTCGTTTTCCCCAGGCTCGGCCACCAGCGGGCCTTCACCGGGCTCTTGCATCGGCTCGTTTTCCTTGCCGTAGCGGTTGTCGCCGCCCAGCCATTTGTTTTCCGAACCCCAGTAGACGTCTTCGTCCGGTTCCCAGACGTCCTTGCGACCGCCGGAAAAACCGAAGGTCTTGAAGCCCATGGACTCCAGCGCGACGTTACCGGTCAGGACGATCAGGTCAGCCCAGGAAATCTTGTTGCCATATTTTTGCTTGATCGGCCACAGCAGCCGGCGCGCCTTGTCCAGGCTGACGTTGTCCGGCCAGCTGTTGAGCGGTGCGAAGCGCTGTTGACCGGAACCCGCACCGCCGCGGCCATCACCGGTGCGATAGGTACCGGCGGCGTGCCAGGACATGCGAATGAAGAGGGGCCCGTAGTGACCGAAATCCGCCGGCCACCATTCTTGTGAATCGGTCATCAGTGCGTTCAGGTCTTGCTTGAGCGCCGCAAAGTCCAGGCTTTTGAAGGCTTCGGCGTAGTTGAAGCCCTCGTCCAGGGGGTCGGTCAGGGACGAGTGCTGGTGCAGGATCTTCAGATTCAGTTGGTTCGGCCACCAGTCGCGGTTCGTCGTGCCACCGCCAGCGGCGTGGTTGAACGGGCATTTCGATTCGTTTGCCATGTGTGAGCTACCTTTAGGTCGTGTTCATCCGGCTATCCGGCCCGGTATGGGCGCGCAATAGCGACGAGCAAAATCAATGACTTAGGCGGAAGGGCCAGCAGTTTTATCAACTGATTGTCTTGACCACACGGGAATTCTGAACAGCGGCAATCGAGTTGCCTGCGCGGTGGCCCACGGGTGCCCTAGTCAAGCTTCGGACTCATTCGGTGTTTCCTGATCAGCGCTAAACCGGCCAGCTTGTAGTGCCAGCGCTGGAATAAGGTTAGACCCGAGTGCGGGAGTCAGCTAATAGGTGGAGTATTCGGGGGTGATAGGCAGAATCTTTCAGCTTGGGCTTTGGGTGAAGCTGATGGCCTCTTCGCTGGCAAGCCAGCTCCTACAGGGTTGCGGCGTCGGGTTGAACACTGCAAACCTGTAGGAGCCGGCTTGCCGGCGAAGGCGTCCCCATTATCGATACAACCCTCAAGCCGGCGCTTTCTCGACAACCTTGCTGACCGCCTTGCGATACGTCAGCAACACAATACCCGTGACCACGATCACCCCACCCATCACCTGGCCCGCACTGAGCATCTGATCCAGCACGATCCAGCCCATCAGCAAGGTCGCCAGCGGCTCGATGTTCATCACCGGTGCATTGCGCGGCATGTCCAGGCGGGGGACCGAGATGAACAGCACGATAAACCCCGTGCCATAGAGCACCACCAGCGTGGCGAGGGCCAGCCAGCCGGTGGTGGTGGCCGGCAGGTTCAGGCCGCCGGGGAGGGCGCCGGTCAGGCCGGCGAGGTTGACGCTGCTGAAGACGATGAAGATGGTCAGCAGGCTGCGCACCGAGCCGCGCACCTGGGACAGTTTGTGATCGGTGATCCATAGCGCGCAGGCGAACACGCTGGCGGCGCAGAAGGCGAGGCCGACGCCGAGCAGCCATTGCGGGCCGGCGCTGCTGTTGGCGGAGAGGCGTCCCGGCACGTCGAGTACAAACACCAGGCCCAGCAGAATCAGGCCCATCAACGAGGCGGTGCGCGCGGTCGGTCGTGGCCCGCCCAGTGCCCAGGTCAGCAGTGCCAGCAGGATGGGGAAGACGTTGGCCACCAGCAGCGCCAGCGCCACCGGCACCCGCGCCACGGCGGAGTACAGGCACAGGCTTTGCGCAGTGATCAGCAAGCCCAACAGCAGCTGCCAGCGCCAGGCGCCCGCAGGCAGGCGCAGACTCTGGCGTTGCCAGAGCACCAGTGCGGCCAGCACCAGCACGGTGGCGCCCCGAACGCATCAGGATCGCCAGCAATACGCCAGCGCCGTCGTCGAACGCTACCCGCGCGGCCACATGGTTGCCGGCGAAGGCGCAGCCCATGCATAGCAGGATGAGCACGGCGAGGTGGCGGGGGAAGGGCGGCGGGACGGTTTGTGCGGTGGCGAGGCGGGTCATGGCAGGGTCTCGAAGGGTGTTTGCCATCGTCGGGGATGGACGGGTGTTTTTATTGTGTTGTCGTACAACCTGGTGGGTTTGTACCGTATTTGGAATGGAGGGGCAAGGGTGGGGCGTTTGTTGAATTGTTGTGGGCTGGGGGTTGTGTGGGGATGATTGCTTGCTAGGGGGGATCGGGTATTTCACAAGAGGTCGTATGACTATGGGTTGTGTGGTGACTGTATCGGCCCCTTCGCTGGCAAGCCAGCTCCTACAGTTGATCGCTGTCATGCGCGGATTCTGTGTGCGCCGCAGGCCCCCTGTAGGAGCTGGCTTGCCAGCGAAGGCGGCAGCACATTCAACATTGATGCAAGCTGACCCACCGCTTTCGCTGGCAAGCCAGCTCCTACAGTTGATCGCTGTCGTGCACGGATTTTGTGTACGGGTTGATAGCGTGACAATAAAAACCGCGTAGCCCGGACCGGCGAATGCTTTACTCCGTGAATCAAACCGAAACCCGGGTATCGCTCGTCAGGAGTGACAGCTATGGCGCACAACACATGGATTCCTTGATCGCCGCGGCGGCGCGTGCGCTGGCGGCGGGTGATCCGCTTGGGGCGCTGGACCGGGTGGCGTTGCGTGACGACGCGCCGGCGCTCGCCCTTCGGGGCATCGCGATGGCGCAGCTCGGCGATCTGGTGCGGGCCAGGGCGCTGGTGAAAAGCGCGGCGCGGGCCTTTGGGCCGAAAGAGGCGGTGGCCCGGGCGCGGTGTGTGGTCGCCGAGGCCGAGATCGCGCTGGCTTCGCGGGACCTGGGCTGGCCGGTGAAGGCCCTCGATGCGGCGCGGGTGACGCTCGAGGCGCTCGGCGATCGGGTCAACGCAGCCCATGCGCGCTACCTGCAGATCCGGCGCTTGCTGTTGCTCGGCCGGCTCGATGAAGCTGAAGTCTTGCTCGCCGCGCTCGATCCGGCACCGCTACCCCCGGTTTTGCGCGCCGCCCATGAACTGGTGGTGGCGGGGATTGCCATTCGCCGCCTGCAGTCGCAGTCGGCGCACAACGCCCTGGCGCGAGCCAGGCATGCGGCCGAATTGGCCGCTATCCCGGCGCTGACCGCCGAGGTTGAAAACGCCGCGCTCATGCTCGACACGCCCGCCGCGCGCCTGATCGTCCAGGGTGAAGAGCGGCCCCTGTTGCTCGATGAGGTTGAAGCGCTGCTCGGCTCGACATCACTGGTGGTGGATGCATGTCGTTACAGCGTACGCGGTGCCGGCATGTCGGTGTCCCTCGCCACCCGTCCCGTGCTGTTCACCCTGGCCAGAATGATGGCCGAGACCTGGCCCGGTGACGTCTCGCGCGAAGCGCTGATCGCCGGGGCCTTTCGCTTGAAGCTGACGGACGAATCCCATCGCGCCCGGTTGCGCGTCGAAATCGGCCGGCTGCGGGCGGCGCTCAAACCCTTGGCCGGTGTGATGGCGACCCCGCGCGGATTTGCCCTGGTGCCTTTGATATCCGCCGACGTGGAGGTGCTGGCGCCACCGGTCGACGAGAAGTGTGCCGCAGTGTTCGCCTTTCTCGCCGACGGCGAGTCATGGTCGAGTTCCGCCCTGGCGCTGGCCCTCGGCACCAGCCAGCGTTCCGTGCAGCGCACCCTCGAGGCGCTGGCGGCGGCGGGCAGGGTGCAGTCGTTCGGGCGTGGGCGTGCGCGGCGCTGGATGACCCCGCCGATCCCGGGTTTCGCGACGACCTTGTTACTCCCGGCGCCACTGCCGAGTGACTAGGATGAGCGTCATCAACCCGCAAACGAGGAAGCCAGCATGAAAAGCTCAACCGCTGAAATACTCCGTGAATATGGCCCGTTTCCCGGTGTCGACACCATCCATGGCCTGACCTGGGACGGCCGCCAGGTGTGGTTCGCCAGCGGCGAAAAACTCAATGCCCTGGACCCGGAAAGCGGCAAGACCCTGCGTTCGATCGATGTCACCGCCGATGCGGGCACGGCCTTCGACGGCCAGTACCTGTTCCAGATCGCCGCCGATCGCATCCAGAAGATCGACCCGCAGACCGGGCGGGTGCTCAACACCATCCCGGCACCGGGGGGCGGTAACGATTCGGGGCTCACCTGGGCCGAAGGCACGCTGTGGGTCGGTCGCTATCGCGATCGCAAAATTCACCAGATCGATGCCGAAACCGGGACGATTTTGCGCACGATCGAGTCCAACCGCTTCGTCACCGGGGTGACCTGGGTCGAGGGGCAGCTGTGGCATGGCACGTGGGAAGGGGACGAGAGTGAATTGCGCCGCGTCGATCCGCAAAACGGCGAAGTGCTGGAAAGCCTCAAACTGCCGGAGGGCGTCGGGGTGTCGGGACTTGAGTCCGATGGCGGCGAGCGGTTTTTCTGCGGCGGTGGCAACAGTGGCAAGGTCAGGGCGGTTCGGCGCCCCCAATGAGGCGCCGCCCGCACGGGCTCAATCCATGCACGCGTACACCACCAGTTCCACCAGCATCTCCTCCCTGGCCAGCCCGGCGACCACCACGGCCGCGCGGTTGGGGTAGGGCGCCTGGAAGTACTCGCTGTAGAGCCCGTTCACCGTGGCCAGGTAGCTGCGGTCGGTAACGTAGATCAGCACCTGGGTCACGGCATCGAGCGAGCTGCCGGCGGCCTCCAGGGTATGGCGCAAGTTGTCCAGGGTCTGCCGGGTCTGCGCTTCGATGCCACCGTTGACCACCTGGCCCTGGCGGTCGATGGGGATCTGCGCGGTGTACAGCGTGCCGTTGCCGACCACCGCCCATTCCATGGGGGCGCGCGAGGCGAAGAGGTCAGTCTTGATGGCGTATTTCATCGATGGTTTCCTGTCAGCAGGCTTAATGATGTTCAGCGGGCGTCGCTGCTTTCGCCGGCACCGCGGCGTCGGGATTCTTCGGTGCTTTCCACCAGCACCTGTTCGCCCAGTTTTTTCAACATGACCCAGACCTCGTCGTCGACCTCCAGGCCGGCGGCGAGCTGGCGGGTGGGCAGCGGCGGGTCGCCGGGATCCGTGTCCTCGGCGCTGAGCCGTGGCAGCAGGGTGAAGTGGCGCGAGATCAACACATTGATGCTTTGCTCGTCGCTGCGGGCGGAGGGAGGCAACGCGTACACCCGCAAGGACGGCGTGCTTTGCCCGGCGGCCAGGGTGGCGACCAGTTCCTGGCGGGCGTCGCGCCAGTAGACGCAGAAGTTCAGCCCCTGATCGGCGCAGCGCGCCAGGTAGCCAAGCAGCAGGATGCGGTTGTGGCAGTGGCGGATCCGCACCTGAGCACTGCCGCGCGCAGGGCCTTGCTCACGCCCAGTTCGATGGCCTGGGCGGCGCAGCGCAGGACGCTTTGGCCGTGGGCATCGAGGGTCAGTTGGGCGGCATCTTCGTAACAGGTGTCGAACGGCCGATCGACTTCATCGTGGAGAAAGGCCAGGGCTTTTTTCAGCGCGCCGATACCGTCGAGCCCCTGCAATTGCAGCCAGGCGATCATCTCGGCGGCGTCGTCGCAATCACCCGGGGCAAAGCCGATGCCTTCGAAGGCCTTGCGGCAGACCACCTGGATTTCATTGAGCGAGACACGCATATCAAAGTTCTCCGGCAGCGATTGCCAGTGGGGGCATGACGGCGAAATTCCAGTCATCGTCGAAGGGTTGGCCAATTTCGCTGACCAGTGGCGCGCCCTGGAACAGGGTGATGCGTACCCAGCGACTGGACTTGGGGTCGAATTTGCCGGCCCCGAAGAACGCCAGCTTGCAGCGCAGCAGGTGGATCGGCAGCATGCCGCGGTCCATCAGGTTGGCGCGGATTTCCCCATAGGCGCAGCGGTCCATGCCCTGCAAGCGGCAGACAGTGCCCTTGAACTGTGGCTGGGCCAGCAGGAAATGCGCGGTCAGTTGCTGCGGATGCTGCTCCCGGTAAACCAACAGGGCGCGGTGGCAGCGTTGAATGTTGTGCGCGATGCCCAGCTGCATTTCTTTCTCGGCACCCGGTTCCATGGCGCGCTCGCCCAGACGCGGTTCTTCCTTTTCCGCCGAGCGATACCAGAAGAAGTGGTTGGCCTCGGCCGCGCTCAGGTCATAGTCGAGTGCCCAGCGGTAGCGGCTTTCTATCAGTTCGCACAACTCATCCAGCGGCATCTCGGCATTGAGTCGAAAGCCTTCCTTGACCGACATCTGTTCGGCCAGCGGATCGACCTGTTCGGGGTACAGCTCCAGCAGCAGGCTCACCAGCAATTCCTGGCAACCGTTGCTGCCGTGCCGCTCGACCCAGGCCTGCACCCGCGGCCACAGGTCGCTACTGACGGGTTGCCCGTCGAACCACTGCGCCAATTGCCCAAGATCGGCCAGGGTCTGCCGGTCGATAGCGCTTTGGCGCGGGTCGTCGGTGGTGGTTTGCTCCAGGTGCTGGCGAGCGCGCTGCATCAGCGCTGGAAGTGCTGCACCCGGGGCAGGTCGGCAGTTTGTGCCATGACCCGTGCCAGGGCAGCTTCCCTGGCCCACAACCATTGATTGACCAGTTGCGGGTGATTGATCAGGAACGGCGCCATGCCCAATCCCGTGGAGTTGCCGACCCCGAGGTAGCGTTGCAGGGCGATGTCCAGCCCGACCGCCCGTTGCGGATTGCGTGCCCGGGCCATGTGTTCGATTTGCTCGATGCTGAAATGCCGCAGCAGGTACACGGTAAACATCTGCGCGCTGAAGGGTTGCGTGAAGTCGGCATTGCCTTGCAGGCAACTGAAGTCGGCGATGCCGAACTTGCCGTTGCCATACACGGCGGTGGTGCGATACAGGTAGCCCACCTCGGCGAGTTGCCGCGGGTCTGGCTGACAGCCTTCGGCCAGCGCCCCGAGAAAACGCTCGAAGTTGCGCAGGCTGCGGTTGGCGCGCGACAGCACCAGCACCCGGGCATCGAAGCGCCCGGCTTCCTGCAAGGGCACGTTGCGCCGCAGATCGGCCAGCTGATGCTCATCGACATCACCGGCGAGCAGGACGAAGCTGACGTCCCACTGATCGGCGATCACCCGGTCGCTGCGTTTTTCCGGCGGCAGGTCATTCGAGAAAATCACGCAGTGATAGTGCGCATTGGCGGTGTCGATGCGGTAGATGGCGGTGCCAAACCCTTCGGCATCCAGGTCGAAGCAGGTGCGCTGGATGCGCCACTGCTCATTCATCATGCGCCGCATGCTGCTGCGCACGAAACTCAGCCGGCTTTGAAAGTGGCTGCCCAGCCGATCCAGGTCCATGACCTGCGCCGCGGGGCGCAGGGTCGGTTGTTCGGCAGCATCGGGACGGGAGGGTGACATCATTGCGATTCCTGAACTATTCATCATCAGACAGCCTGTTCGCGAGCCATGTGCCGCGCGATTCGCAGCGCATCCCAGAGCGACGGCAAGATCAACAGCGACACCGGCACCGCGGTAATCACGATAAAGGATTGCAGGGCCGTGACCCCGCCGGAACCGATGGTGATCAGCACGACTGCGGCCAGCCCCATGCCGATGGCCCAGAAGGCTCTCAGCCATTTTTTCGGCTTGTCATTGCTCGACATCGCCATCGCCACGGTGAACGCCATGGCATCGCCGTTGGTGGCGACCGAGATGAAGCTCAGGAACAGGAACAGCGCGGAGACCAGGCCACCCAGGGGCAGGTTTTGCGTCACCCCCAACAACAGGGCTTCGGGTTGTGCGCCATTGGCCGTGACGATGCCAGGGGTTTGCAGTTCCAGGCCGATGCCGGTGCCGCCGACCACGGTGAACCAGAACATGGTCACGATGGGGGCGATGATCGACAGGGTCATGATCACTTCGCGGATGGTCCGGCCACGGGAGATTTTGGCGACGTAGAGCGCGACCATCGGTGCATAGCCGATGAACCAGCCCCAGTAGAACACCGTCCACCAGTCGAGCCATTTCGGGTCGGCGCGAAACAGCGTCATCGGGATGAACTGTTCCAGGTGCAGGGCGAACGCCGACGGGAAGCCGCCGAGGATAAACATCGTCGGCCCGAACGCGACCATGAAGATCGCCAGGCCGATCATCAGCCACACATTGATTTCGCTGACGAAGCGGATGCCCTTGAGCCCGACCAGGCAGGACGTGGTGTACATCACCGTGACCAGGATGATGGTGATCGACTGCACCATCAGGTCATTGGGAATGCCCCAGACCGAATGCAACGCACTGCTGATTTGCAGGCCGAGGAAGCCGATCGGGCCGATGGTGCCGGCGACCACGGCGATGATGGAAGTGGCGTCCGCCAGGGTGCCGATCGGGCCTTTGAGCGCGCGCTCGCCGAGCAATGGATACAGGAGCGTACGCGGTGCCAGCGGCAGGCCCTTGTCGTAATGCAAGTGCATCAACACGATGGACAACAGGCTGCCCAGCACCGCCCAGGCGAGAAAGCCCCAGTGCACGAAGGACTGCGCGAGCGCCGCATGGGCCGCCGCTTCGGTGTGCGCTTGCACCCCGGCGAACAGCGGTGGCGGGCTGGCGAAGTGCATCATCGGTTCGGCCGCGGCCCAGAAGGCGCCACCGCCGGCGAGCAGGGCGCACATGATCACCGCAATCCAGTTGAAGGTGCTGGTGTCGGGGCGTTGGTCGACGCCGCCGAGCCGGACCCGTCCGCATTTGCTGAAGCAGATGAACAGGCTCACGGCGAAGGTCAACAGCATCAGGATCTGCCAGTACAGCCCGAAGAACCGGGTCGACCAGGCGAACAGCGTGTTCACCAGCAGCGACACGCCATCGATGTCGATCAGCGCCGCGATCAGGAACGCGCCGAGGAAGCCGCCACTGATCAGAAACAGCGGCCAGTCGATGTCTTTTTTCGGCGGCGCAAGGTTCAGCGGCTGGCTGTCGACTTGCAAGGTGCTGGTGGTTTTCATGATGCCTCCAAAATACGCGCTTGAGGCTGTCCATCGCCGAGTGGGGAGATGAACGGGACGCTGTTGTTGTTTTTCATGCTGTCCTCACGGTTGATATCAGGCGTCAGTGTTGGGCGGTGGTGGCGCTTTCCAGCAGGCGTAGCCAGTTGAGTCCCATGACGTTGCGCACCTCGTCGTCGGCGAAGCCGCGGGCTTGCAGGCCCCGGGCAATGACCGGGAAGTCGCGGCTGTCGCGGAACCATTGCAGGGGTGACGGCCAGCTGGCGTTGTCCTTCGAGCCTTCGCCGTAGTCCTTGTCCTTGCTCCAGCGACCGTTGCGCATCCACTCGAGTACCCCCAGTGGTTGCTGCTGGCACAGGTCGGTGCCGATGCCGATGTGCTCCACACCCATCAAGTCCGCGGTATTGGCGACCATGTCGCAGAACGCCTCGAGGGTGCAGCCCGACGCGCCCTTGAGGTGGAAGGGGTAAGTGCTGAAACCGAGCAGGCCGCCGGACTCGGCGATGCCGCGCAGAACCGCGTTGGATTTGTTGCGTTTGGCGGCGTGGAAGCTCGACGGGTTGGCATGGGACACGATCACCGGCCGGCTCGACAGCTCGATGGCTTGCAGGGTGCTGCGCTCGGCACTGTGGGACATGTCGATCAGCATCCCGACGCGGTTCATTTCGCGGATCACCTGGCGGCCGAAGCGGCTGATGCCGTTGTCTTCGGATTCGTAGCAGCCGCTGGCCAGCAGGCTCTGGTTGTTATAGGTCAGCTGCATGATCAGCACGCCCAGCTGGCGGAAGATTTCCACCAGGCTGATGTCGTCTTCGATGGGCGAGCAATTCTGGAAGCCGAAGAAGATCCCGACGCGGCCTTCCTGATGGGCCAGACGAATATCCGCCGCCTCGCGCACCGGACGAATCAGTTCGGGCCAGGTCTCGAAACGCCGGTTCCATTCGCCGATTCGCGACAGGGTTTCCCGGGCGTTTTCGTGGTAGGCGATGGTGGCGTGTACCGCGCTCAGGCCGCCGGACTGCATCTGGCGAAAGATCTCTTCGTCCCAGTTGGAGTATTGCAGGCCATCGATCATCAATAAGTCGTGCATGGTGCTCTCCGATTCAGGGACGCACGTAAGTGGTCTTGACCACGGTGTAGAAGTCGCGGGCGTATTGCCCTTGCTCGCGCGGACCGAAGCTCGAGTTTTTGCGCCCGCCAAACGGCACGTGGTAATCGGTGCCGGCGGTGGGCAGGTTGACCATCACGCAGCCGGTGCGGGCGCGGCGTTTGAAATCGCTGGCATGGCGCAGCGACTGGGTGATGATCCCGGCGGTGAGGCCGTACTCGGTGTCGTTCAATACCGCCAGGGCTTGCTCGTAGTCGCTGACCCGGATCACGCAGGCAATCGGACCGAAGACTTCTTCGCGGTTGATGCGCATGCCGTTATGGCTGTTGATGAACAGTGCCGGGCGCATGTAGTGCCCGGCCGGCTCCAGCGCCAGCAGCTCGCCGCCTTCGACCAGGGTGGCGCCTTCTTCCGCCGCCAGCTGCAGGTATTGCAGGTTCTGCTCCAGTTGGCGGGCTTCGGCCACCGGACCGATCTGCACCCCTTGTTCGAGGGCGTGGCCGACCTTCAGCTGACGCATGCGTGCAATCAGTGCCTCGACAAAACGGTCGTGGATACCATCGCAGACAATCAGCCGCGAAGAGGCGGTGCATTTTTGTCCGGTACCGAAGAAGGCACCGTTCAACGCGCATTCCACGGCGATTTCCAGATCAGCGTCATCGAGCACCACCAGCGCATTCTTGCTGCCCATTTCCAGCTGGCAGCGCACCAGGTTGCCGGCCGTGGCAACCGCCACCCGGCGTCCGGTGGCCAGTGAGCCGGTGAAGGTCAGCGCGTCGATATCCGGCGACTGGATCAGGCTTTCGCCCACCACACCGCCAGTGCCCATGACCAGGTTGAAGGTGCCGGGCGGCAGGGCCTGGCGACTGATGATTTCACTCAGGGCCCAGGCGCTGGCCGGCACCAGGTTGGCCGGTTTGAACACCACGGCGTTGCCGAAGGCCAGGGCCGGGGCAATCTTCCAGGCCGCGGTCGCCATCGGGAAATTCCACGGGGTGATGATGCCGACCACACCGACCGGTTCGCGCTGCACTTCAATCTCGATGCCAGGGCGCACCGACGCGGCCGTCTCGCCCATCTGCCGCAGCACTTCGGCGGCGTAGTAATGGAAGAACTGGGCAGAGCGATTGACTTCGCCGATCCCCTCGGCAAGCGGTTTGCCTTCTTCGCGGGAGAGCAGCTCACCCAGCTCGTCCTTGCGCGCCATCAGCTCGTTGCCGATGGCCATCAACACCTGTTGGCGCTGTTCCAGGCCAGTGGCGGCCCACAGTGGCTGAGCCTCACGGGCTGCCGCGATGGCGTCCAGGGTTTGTTCGGCGCTGGCCTGGTGATAGTGGCCGACGATGTCTTCGACATCCGATGGGCTGTGGTTGGCGATAACGGCCTGGCCATCACACCAGTGTCCAGCGATGTAGTTCTTGCAGGGTTGCAGTGCCATGGGAACCTCCGATTGCGTGGTTCCCATCATGAGAGTATTAATCTGCAAATAAAAATTAATAATAAAAATGAATTGATAAGGAAAACTTACCGTGTTGCCCGAGCTGAAGATCACCCAATTACGCTATTTCGTGCTGGTCGCGCAGCTGAAAAGCTTTCACGGCGCGGCTAAATTGGCCTATCGCACGCAACCGGCGCTGTCGTTGGCGGTGCGTGAGCTGGAGCAGAAGCTGGGCCAGGCACTGTTCGAAAAAGGCGGCAAAACCGAACTGACGCCTTTTGGCGAGCATTGTTTGCCGCTGTTCCAGGACCTCCTGGCGCACCACGACCGGATTGCCCGGGAAGTCAGCTTGCTGGCGCAGCATGAAATCGGTCAGGTCAGCATCGCCACGGTGCCGTCGGTGGCCAGCCGGTTGCTGCCGCACTTGCTTGCGGGATTTGTCAGTGAGCATCCGAAGCTGCAGATCAGCATTCAGGACGGTAACGCCGACAGCGTGCGGCAGTTGTTGCTCCAGGGGCAGGTGGACTTCGCGATCAGCAGCGTCTGGCTGCCCGATGAGAGCATTGAGTTCCTGCCGATCCTGAGTGACCAGGTCGGGGTGGTCTGTCGCCATGATCACCCGCTGGCCGCGATGGGCGGCGCGGCCTTGCACTGGTCCAGCCTGCTGGCGTATCCGCTGGTGCGCAATGGCACCTCGCGCTTGCTTGAAGGCACCGCGGCGGCGGGGCTGCTGGAGAGCAGTCTGTTGTTCGTCTCCAACATGATTTCGCTGATCGCCATGCTCGAACAAGGCATTGGCATCACCACACTGCCGTCCCTGGCGTTTCCCCAGGGCAATGAACAGCTGGTGTTTCTGCCGCTTTCAGAGCCGAAAGTGGAACGGCAGATCGGTATCCTTTGCCGCAAAGGCCACAGCCTGTCACCCGCGGCGGCCGAGTTGATGGGTTTTTTGAAGGAGAATATGCGCATGACGGCCATGCAAAGCTGACGCGCAATTGTGGAAAACGCCAAACCCCTGTAGGAGCCGGCTTGCCGGCGAAGACGGTCTCGAGCCTTGCAGCGACCATGAAGACGCCTTCGCCGGCAAGCCGGCTCCTACAGGGGTCATGTCCCCCAACCTTCTCTCACCGCCCGGCGAATGCCTTCCAGCAGCATCGCAAAAGCCGGGTTGTCGTTGTTCTCGATGACGTGAAGCAGATGCAGCGTTACAAGCCGGAGTGGAAGGCGGTCAAACCGCGGTTTTGAGTTCAGCCAACAGGCGCTCGATCTGCGCCAGCTCCCAGGCGCTGAGCAAACTGACGGGGTCGGTGCGTTGCCAACTGTCGAACACGCCCTCGCGGCCGTCCGGACTCTGGCAGCGTTGGCAGTGACGCAGGTGGTTGCCGTCGACGTCGAGGGTCATCCGCCAGCCCTCGATATCGACCTGCACCAGGCCAGGCCCGGACTGTTCGCCGAGGCGTTGCAAAGGGCGAATGCCCAGGGCGGCGTCGCGCAATGACTGGTAAACCTCGCGGGCAGTAAGAGGTGTCACAGGTGTCTCCGTCGGGTGGGGGACTGTAGGAGCAAGCTTGCTCGCGATGGTCGTAAACGATAACGCGTTTTTCCTGAATGAACGCGTTGTTGTTGCCATCACGTGAAAATCAAAAGATCGCAGCCTTCGGCAGCTCCCACACCGACCGCGTTCAACCCTGAGTTCAGCAGGTCTTCGCGATTCCTTGTAGGAGCCGGCTTGCTGGCGAAGGCGTCTTCATGGGCACTGCAAGGCTTGAGGCCGCCTTCGCTGGCAAGCCAGCTCCTACAGGGTTTTGCGTTTTCCACAATCTGGTTGTATGCAGGTGATTGTGTCGATACCGAAGGCGGCGATTTTGGCGATTGCCCGGGCAACCCTTGAATTGCGGGTTATTGCAGGTATAAAAAACCCGGCAGACGAGGCCGGGTTTTTCGTTGAGTGTCGCGGTAAAACCATTCATTTATGCCGCACGGCTTTCGATCAGGCGATCCGAACCACCCTCAGCCACGCGATTCTCGATCAGACGATCCGAACCATCGGCAGCCACGCGATTCTCGATCAGACGATCCGAGCCATCGGCCGCCACACGGTTTCAATCAGGCGATCCGAGCCATCGGCCGCCACGCGGTTTTCGATCAGACGATCCGAACCATCGGCAGCCACGCGGTTTTCGATCAACCGATCCGAACCACCCTCAGCCACACGACTTTCAATCAGGCGATCCGAGCCGCCTTCAGCGACAACCGGGTGAGCAGAGGTAGCGGCGAAAGCGTTAACTGCAAAAACCGAGAAAGCGATGCTGAGGAAGAGTTGGCGTTTCATGATTGTGTGCTCCGGGGTGTAGTTGTCTGGTATGGAGGCGATGTTACGCCCCGCAGTTTTTAAGAGAACTTCATTGGGTTGATGGTGACTATCGACGTCGGCAATGGATGACCTGTGCTTCCTGTTGATGTAGTCCGAAGAGCGCACACTGGTATCGTATGATGGTTTTTTTTGTCGGTAACAGGATTCAGCCATGGGATTAAGCAAACGCGAGCAAGCGCAAATCGAACGGCTGCTGGTCGCCACGCTGACCGAGGCATGCGAGACGGCCAAGGCGGAATTGGTCGGGTTCGCCTGGTTGACCCACGAGGTCGATTACGCCGAATTTCCTTCCAGCCTGAGGGTCGTCTGGGTCTTCGATACTCAGGGGCAAAAGGATCAGGCATTGGCGAGCGGGCAGGGTGGACGCATGATTGAACTGACAGCCGAGGCGTTGAATACGGCTCAGGTTTCGCTCAACCCGGTCTCGGCCCATGTGCAGTTCGATTCCGAAGAGGAATGTCAGCGTGCCAACGGCGGGAACTGGCCGCTGCGGCTGAAGGGCAAACGCCCGCTGCGCCGGTGAATGAGTCGGTTGGACCTTGCGCAAAGTCGACCGACGGAGCGCAGTAGTCGCCTGTAGGAGAGTGCTTGGATCGAGCCCTGCAGGCGACCGGCAACCCGATAGGCACACTGACACGAACTATAGTGAGAGATCCGGCGCGTTGCGGTTTATGGGCAAGCCCGATCGGGCGGCAAATCCGTGATGCAAGGCGTGCTGGCTGTTCTCTCACAAAGGAGGTAAATCCAAGCCTGATCCGATGACCAGGCGAGCTTTGCGATTCACCTGAGTACGCGTAAACGACGTCTTTTAACCCTCTCCGATAGCGGCGATTCGATCGGAGGTGCGTCAAAGGCGATTTTTTTACATTTTCAATCAGGAGATCATCATGTCCCAGCTCGAAAAAGTACTCTACACCGCCAAAGTCCACACCACCGGTGGGCGGGACGGCGCGTCACGCAGCGATGATGGGCGTCTCGACGTCAAGCATTCGTCCCCTGGCGGCCCGGGCGACGGCACCAACCCGGAGCAGTTGTTCGCCGCCGGTTGGTCCGCCTGCTTCATTGGTGCGATGCAGGTGGCGGCGCGTGAAATGCAGGTCAAGCTGCCGCCTGACCTGAGCATCGATGCTGAAGTTGACCTGGGCACCAATGCGGGCGGGTACCTGCTTCAGGCTCGCCTCAACATCAAACTGCCCGGCCTGGACCCGGAAACGGCCCGCAAGCTGGTGGATAAAGGCCATCAGTTGTGTCCGTACTCCAAGGCCACGCGGGGCAATATCGAGGTCGAGATCAACCTGGCCTGAACTTGAACTGGCATCGCGAGGGTGAAGCCGACGCTTCACCCTCGCGATGAATTGATGGACAGGCAAGTCGATACGCTGCTGCGATTTGTATCGGTACGTATCCACCGCCCCGACAGCTACCTTCGCATACAAAACCATGGGTCTGGCGACACTTGCGCGATACACGGCGGCCTCCCAATAGAGCCACCGCATCTCGCGGCAAACCTGGCGCGGCCTTGCCGTGTAATCCCTGGAGAAATGCGATGTCCCGTATCAACTTGCGCAACACCACCGGCCTGCTGGCCATTGCCGCCAGCGTGGCGCTCACTGCCTTCGCAGGCGTTTCCCAAGCACAGGAGCCGGCCAAAAGCTGGCAGGCCGGGATCCACCGCACGGACCTGTTGAAACGCGACCTGGATGTTTCCGGGCGTGAGGTGATCCAGGTTCTTGTCGATATCGATCCGGGTGTGTCATCGCCCAAGCATTCTCACCCCGGTGTGGAAGTTGCCTACGTCCTGGAGGGCACGTTCGAGTATCAGCTCGAGGGACAGCCGCCGGTAACGCTCAAGGCCGGTGAATCTCTGTATATCCCCGCTGGCACTGCGCATGTCGCGAAGAACGTCGGTACAGGCAAGGCGTCGGAGCTGGCGACCTATATCGTGAAGAAAGGCGTGCCGGCTGTGGAGTTGTCCAAATAAGCGGCGAAGATTGGCCACCAATGTCAGTTGGCAAAACGCGCTCCCACAGGGGGGCAGCATTTCAAGTGACGCTTTGAGGCGCGGAGATCCACTTGCCGATCGTCGGCGCCTGTCACTGTTCCAGCGCATCGAGCAGGGTAGACAGGTGTCGAAGATCACTATTGCTGCGAAGCCGGCAGACACGGTGACCTGCATTGCAAGGGTTTTGCCCGGACATCCCGGGACGCGGCCAACGTGTTTGTTTCTCTCGTAAAGGGGCGCAAGATAAGTGACTGGACGATTGACCAAGGTGTCGCAGTGAGCTTGCAAATAGCCATCTCGGGCACCACCGGCAAGGACATCTCAACGAATAACAGGATGAGCGCGTTCTCTGTCGAATGCAGGGGCCGGAGGAGGCGTTTTGAACCCGTTCCAGCTCAGACCCGGTGCCTCAACCCTGAACATGTTGCTTCAAGCATGCCTGCAACGCCGTGATGCCGTGCCACCGACTTTAACGGAAAAAGCGGTGATACCGGGTATTCCCAATGCGCGCTACTGGATGGACCAGGACCTGAGCCCGTTCATTCAGGATGCCATTGCATCCAACAAGAGAGAGCATGAGGCGCTCATGGCAACCGGCAGGCCGGACACCATCCTGCCGCTGGCAAGCATGCTGGCCATTTCCGGTGGCGGCGACGCCGGCACCTTTGCCGCGGGGCTCATTGCGGGGTGGACCCTGCATGGCACCCGTCCGGTGTTCAAGATTGTCACGGGCATCAGCGCCGGAGCCCTGGTCGCCCCGTTTGCGTTCCTGGGGCCGCAGTACGATGCAGTCATCCAGCATATCTGCAACGCCGTCGGGCCGAAGGACATTTTCCGGTCGCGTAATGTCCTGACGCGGCTTGCCAGCGACGGAGTAGCCGACAGCAAACCACTGGCGCGGCTCATCGCGAAGTACATCACGCCCGAGGTGCTGGCGCAGATCGCGGCGGAATATGCCAAGGGACGAATCCTGATGATCGGCACCACCGACCTTGATTGCGCGCGGCCGGTCACCTGGAACATGGGCACTATCGCCGCCAGCCAGGCGCCGGGGGCGCTCGAGCTGTTTCGCAACATCATGGTCGCCTCGATGAGCATTCCCGGCGCCGTTTCCCCGGTCATGATCGATGTGGAAGTCGACGGCAAACTGTTCCAGGAAATGCACGTGGATGGCGGCGTCATCACCCAGATGTTCCTCTACCCGCCTGGCACCGTGATGGCGATGAACAAAGTGCCGGGCGCCCCCATGCGCCATGACCGTCACTTTTATGTCATTCGTAACGGCAAGCTGGAACCGCAGTGGTCCGGTACGAAGCGCCGTACCTTGAGCATTGGCGGTCGAGCCATCAGTGCCTTGATTCAAACCCAGGGCATCAGCGACCTCGATCGAATCTACCGGATGGCGAAGCAGGATGGGGCCGACTTCAATCTTGCCTATATCGGCACCGACTTCGTCTTTTCGCGCAATCATCGATTCGATGGCGAGTACATGAAGCGCTTGTTCGAGTACGCCTTTGCACTCGGCGCGAAGGGCTATCCGTGGCACAAGTTGCCGCCGGGCCCGGTGCTCTGGCTCCCTTACGAGTAATACCGGCGCCGCCGGTTTGGCTCAGGCTGGTTCCGGCAAGCTGAAGCGTGCCGTCAGGGCTAATGCGGCTTTTGTAGGAGCGAGCTCGCTCCGGGCGGCGTTCCGACGATGGACTCAAGAGCGCCGCGTTTAACCAGCAAACACGCGTTATCGTTAACGACCATCGCGAGCGAGCTCGCTCCTACAGGCCCGTCAGGGCTGCAATTGCTCCACCAGTTCGAGTGTCACGTAGTGCGGGCCGTCAAACAGGTACAGCGGATAGCCGTCATACGCGGCTAACTGCGTCTTGAGTTCGGCCGCAGTCGCGGAGCGGAACCCGCCGCCGAAGTTGGGGCGGAAGGCTTCGACGATGATGCGCACACGATCCTTGCCCAGACGGTCGGCCAAGGCGTCGGCATAGGTTCGGGCCACCGGTGCCGTGCGCGCATAAACGCCGACGCCATCCTGAAAGAACACGCCGATGTCATCCGGCAGCCATTGCTTGAGCCAGTCGGCCGTGGCCGCAGGGCCGATGTTGGCGCCGTCGTAGACACTGATCCACAGCGGGCGCGGCAGCTTGGCCAGCAGCGCCGGCAGTTCCTTGGCGCGGGTCCAGCTGGGGTCGACTTCGGCCGGGAAATACCAGCCGGTGACGTGCAGTGGCGTCGGCAACCTGGCGATGCGTTCCGAGACCGCCGCCAGTTGCTCGATGTTGTCCCGTGAGCGGTTCTCGCTGAAGTAACCGGCCAGCCCGAGGATGACATCCTGGGCCCAGGGTGCCTTGGCGATGCGCGCCCAATCGGGCAGGACAGGGACGCTGGGCAAGCCGCTGTCGGGAACGAAAGCCTGGTCGTCGACCACCGTCCATTGCACCAACAGTTCCCGAGCGCCCAGTTTTTCCCAGTTGCCATTGATGCCGACGGTCTTGTTGTCCGGCTGCCAGACGATGCCGACGATCCCGGTGCCAGGGCCTTGGTACTCGTCACGTAGAGCATGCCGACACCCGCGCCGAGGAGGACGGCGAGCAACAGGGCCGCAACGGCTGCGCGACTGGCGGTGTAGCCGAAAATCCTCACTGCAGTGCCTTCTCGATGCGCTGATGCCATTGGCCCGGCGGGGCGACGCCTTTTACATTCCAGTTCGCGGCGGCATCAGGGCCGAGGTGGAACTGGCCTTCATTGAATTGCCAGACGATGACTTGCGGCTTGTGTTGCGCAAAATCCGGCGACTCCAGGTATTGCAGCAGCGTAGCCCAAGGGCCGACATCGCCGGGGTTCCAGGTCAGCGCGACCGGACGGTCCAGGGCATTGGACAGCTTCTGGGTAAAACCCAGGTACGGCTGGACAAAGCTGTTGCCGATCACCTGGACCGCTGCCGGCGCGTCATCGATCAGCAGGTCTTTCTCTGCCTGATGGCGCACGGTGTAGATGTCGCGGCCAATGGCCTTGCGCTTGACCGCTGGCAGGAAGTTGCTGGCCAGGTCGCCGAACGCGCGTCGGTCGAACCACTGGCCCAGCGTCGCGGCGCCGCCAGATTCACCCGACAGGGAATATCGCTTGGAGATCAGTTGCGCCGTGGCGTCGGCGGTGTTTTCGGCGCTCCAGGCTGTCCAGTGGTAATCGGCGCGATAAAACGCGGTCTGCCGGCCTTGCTCGGTCCGGTGCAGGATCGGCTTGACGTCCAGCGTGGTCAGGCCCGCTCGGGTCAGGTCGCCCTGCAAGTGGTCATAGCGTTGCATGACGGCGGCGCTCAAGGGCTGATCGGCGGGCAGGCGCTGGGCATAAAACGGCGCTTTCATCGGCACCACCAGCACAACCAACCCGATGTGCTGGCGTGCAAGTCGGCGCTGGAGGTGTTCCACCCGTGCAATGTTGCGGGCCGTGCCAGGGTTATCGACCTTGCTCAGGCTTTCCCAGGCCGGGAACAACCAGCCGCCATCGCCGGTGATCACTGCCGACGCCGCTTGCGCGCCAGTGCCCGACACGCCCAGCAGCAGACCGGCGACCATGCCGGGAATCGACAAGCGCTGGATAAAACGCTGGGGGTTGAAGGTAAGGATCATGGTGCAGCCTGGTCGACAAGGCCAAGCAAACGTGGCGCCTGAGGGGAACCCATCAGGAACAGGCTATAGCGATCACCGGCCTTGAAGGGCGCCAGTTTCATCGGCAGGCTGCGGTTCTGGTTGCAGCTGGCAACCAACGTCGCTTGCACCGGGTTGATCGTGCGCTGGGCTTGTCCGTTGAACGGCACCTGCTTGAATACCGGGGCGCCATTGGCCAGCTGGATCTCGGCCTGTTCACAGCCGCGGCTCAGGTTATAAAAGTTGAGTTCGGCGCGCAGGTCTTTTCCGCGTTGTGGCGGATCGATGATCAGGCGTGGGGCCCGTGCCGGGTTGCTGTCGAGAACCAGCGTGACCCAGGCGCCTTTCGGTGCGGTCAGGCCTTTGATCTCGCGACCATTGACGGTCACGTCAATCGGCTGTTGCGAGTCCACGACCTGGAACGGGCTGGCCACCTCGGCCTGGGCGGAAAGGGCCAGCGTCGCGCCTTGGCCTACCCGGACCTGCATGGAAGTATCGGCGGGATTGACCACCCGTACCCAGGCGGAACCTTCGGGCAGTGTGGGCGCGTAAAGACGGGCGATTTCAGGGGCGGCTTGTACCCCTGTCGAGACCAGGCCAAGACCCAGCCACAAAAAAAACTCGAACGTTCATGTCAGTCCTCAATAGGAATAAGTCAGGCGCGCGAACACGCCTTCGGCGCGCTCATCGCCCAGCACTTTCACGCGGTACTGCAGGGAAAAGTCCACATAGGAACGGGGGGCGTTGTAGGTGTCTTCGCGGAACCAGTAGCGCACATTGTTACCGACACCGAGGCCTCCCGCTTTGCCGGATGATGAGTCCGTGCTGCCGTCGGCCGCCGTTTCGCTGTGCATTTTGGAGTCGTAGTCGAACGCGGCCACGACATGGGGGAAGCTCACCCAGCGCGAACCCGTGCCGCCGATGGCGTAACTGCGGCCCACCTGCCATTCGCTGTTGAAGTAATCGCGCGAGTCATTGATGTAATGACCGGCCTCGGCAAACAACTGCGAAGTCCACCAGCTGGAGGTATCCACCCGCAGGTCGGTGCCGACGCTGGAGCCATAGCCCAGGCGCACCAGCCAGTCGCCATCGACGTCCGACGATCCCAGGGGGAATGTGCGCTCGACGGCGGCCATCACGTTCAGCGCCGTGAAGGGTTTGACCCGGACACCCACGGCGCCTTGCAGGGCATCGAAACCGGTGTCCGAATCGCTGTTCTTGCTCCACAGGGTGTCGGTGACGCGTCCGTAGAGTTCGACAAAACGTGCGTTGCGATAACCCAGGGGACGCCAGGACAATTCGGTGCTGTTCTGCAGGTTGTCATTGCTGGTGCTGCCGCTGGTCGGGGCGGCACTCAGGCCACTGCTGGAACTGTTGCCCCGATAACTGGTGGTGCTGGTCAGGCCCCAGGTGCGCGACACATCGGCCACTGCGCGACGGGTGTCGAACAGCTGCTGTGCGGGCATGTCGAGGTTACCGGAACCTTGTGCGTCGATCACGCGCTTGAAGTAGCTGACGGCTTGCTCGTCGTCATTGACCCGCATGGCGGTGTAGGCGGCGTCCTGGGTTGCCGTGGGCGTGAGCCGGGTATCGGCGTCGGCCTTGCGAAACGACCCGTGGGCCGCGTCATCGTCGCCGGCCTGGACCGACAGATAAGCGATCTGCAGCGGGCTCATCGACTCCAGTTCGCCCGTGTCCCGCGCCTGTTGCAGCCGTTCGCGCGCGGTGCGGCGTTGGCCGATGGCGGCGTACAGACTGGCTTCTTCGTAAGCGGGCAGGCTGCCCAAGGCCAAGGCCCGGGTGAAGTCCTGGCGTGCCCCGGCATCGTCACCGGATTGCTGACGCAGCGCCGCGCTGGGCCAGCAGCCGGGCGTCGTCGCCGGTGATCCTGAGGCCTTCGCTGGCCGCCGCAATGGCTTCAGGCACGCGTTTCTGCTCGCTCAGGGCGCTGACCAGCAGACGCCGGTACGCAGGATTGCGCGGCGCGCGGGCGATGGCGTCGTTCGCCAGGGCCACCGCGGTCGCAGCGTCCTTGCGGGCCAGGGACGCGTAGGCCTGGCCGGCCATGTCGGTGCCGCCGTCGCGCTGGTTGCCCGGCCAGATATCACACACCAGGCCGAAGGCGGTTTCCTGACAATTCAAGGCGGGTGCCGGAAAATCGGCGACAGTGTCCACGCCATGGTTTTTCTGTCGCAGCGCCATCGCGCGGCGGTTCGCCGACGGGCCACTTCGCCGCTGTCGTCGTCAGCCAATGGCTGCAGATGCTCGAGCGCCTGCTGTGGCTCGCCATGGGCCAGTGCGGCGTCGGCGGCGAAGAAACGCAGGTCACGGACTTCGGCCTCCAGCAGGCCATCGATGGCCAGGGCATGCTTCAGATCCGCTTCGGCTGCGACGGTTTGGCCCTGGCGATCAAGGGCATAGCTGCGCAGAATCCACGGCGCGATTTCGCCATCGTCCTCGGCCAATGCGCCCGATGCGGCTTGTTCGGCCCCGGGATAATCCCTGGCGGCGAGCAGGGCACTGATCAGCAGTTGCTGATTGGCGCCGATTTCCGGTGCCCAGGCCACGGCTTTCCTGGCCTGGTCCACGGCCAGTGGCACCTGGCCCTGCTCCAGGGCGCGATAGCCCTGAACGGCCAGCGGTGCCGCCAATTGACGACGGATCGCCTCGCGGCGCATCAACAACGTATCGTCGTCCGGGAACACGGCCAGGGCCTGGGTGGTGGCTTGATCCGCTGCCAGCAGATCGGGTTGGCGCTGCAAGGACTCGATCAACAGCAACCGGTAATCCATGCGCCCGGGTGCCTGTGCGATGGCTTGGCGGGCTGCCTGGGCAGCGAGGCCAAAGTCATCGCGATCATAGGCCTTGAAGGCCCGGGCCGCGGCACCGAAGCCCGGGGCCTGGCGGGACTGCGGATAGCGTTTGGGATGATCACGCAGATCCTTGTCACGCTGTGCCAGCCCGATCAGCGTGTTCAAGCGGGTGATATCTGCCCGCTGGCGCAATGCTTCGCGGGCCTTGGCGATGGCCAAGTCGTAATCTTTGCGCTCGTAGGCGCTGTACGCTTCGTTGGCGGCCACATAGGCCGGCCCGGTCAACGGCAACGGCAGCGTTTCGCCATGAACCCACCCGGGCATCAGGCTCAGCCCCGTGGCCATGAGGGTCAGGAAAGGGCGGTTCATGCCGGAAGCTCCTCGGGATAGTGGCTGTGCTGACGCGCGACGGCCTTTTCGATGGTGGCGCGAGGCAGCACGCCGCTGTCGACCAGGTAGTCGCCGATGCGGCCGTGATATTGCGGGCGGTACTGCAGCATGGTGCGGCTGAACACGTCGCGATCCATCAGGCCCATTTCGATCAGCAGGTCGCCCAGCAGTGGTGCTCCGGCGTCGGGAACCGACTGGCCTTCACGCACCTTCAGATGACGCAATCGCGCGACGATTTCGCTTTCCCGGGCAATCAGCTGCACCGGTACGCTGCCCAACTCATCGCTGACCTGTTGCAGACCTTCGGCCGGCAACGGGTTGGCCACGGCCACTTGCGCACGGCCCTGGGCATTCAAGCCCAGCGGCACCACGCGCCAGCGCAGGGCAAATTCATCGTCCAGCTTCAGCGTCGAGTCCCGTGCCTTGGCCGCTACGTCGAACACCCGCGGCAAGTCGTTCTGGAAGGCGATGGCTTCGGCCAGGGTTTCGTCATCCAGCCAACCGTTGCTGAGCAGAATCCGCCCCAACGGCATGTGCCGGGTTTTCTGTTCCGCCAGGGCGCTTTGCAGGTCGGTTTCGTTGATCGCCTGCCAGGACAGCAACACGCTGCCCAGCTTGCGCGGTGCGGCTGCGACCAGATCGGTGGACGGGAAGTCGTGCATGGTCTTGTCCCAGACCAGCTTGCGGTTGAGCACCTTGCCGACCAGGAACATGCGCCAGGCACGGGACGCTGCCATGAAGTTGACGAAATTGCCCACGACCATCCGCGGGATGGACAGCAAGCCATGCTGCCAGCCGTACAGCACGGTGGTGAAATAGCAGCGGTGCGCCATCCGCCAGGCCAGGGCGATACCGTTGGCGAGCAGCAAATACGCGATAAAACCATTGCTTTCGAAGGGCGTCGGGAAACTCACGTCCCACAGGCCGCTCTGGCGCAGGATGATCAGGCCCAGCAACTGCGCCAGGATGATATAGGCGATGATGCTGACGAACGCCGTCACCAGGCCTTTGCGGTCACGAAACAGCAGATACCGGTTGGCCAGCGAGCCGCTCCAGCCCATTTGCTCCCAACCTTGCAACCCGATGCCCAGGGTCCAGCGCGCTTTCTGGCGGAACGCGGTGCGGAAGGTGTCCGGGAACAATTCGCGCACGCACAACGGCATTTTCAGGGTCGATTCGTAAGGCTTGCGGAACCATGATTTGCGCAACACCCGAAACTGCACCGGGAACTGCACGAAGATCGCATTCATGCCGACCTTGGCCAGGCGCGCGCCGACGTCGTAGTCCTCGGTCAGGCTGTCGGTGTTGAACGGCTGGTTCCGGTTTTTCCCGGCCAGCACGCGCAGGGCTCGATGGGAGAAACAGGTGCCGACACCGGCCGATGGCACGGTATCGGTCATGCTTTCACGCACCACCAGATCCTTGCCGTGCCATTCGGCGAATTCGTCCATGTAAGTGCCGGCCACCCACTCGTACCAGTTGCGTTCCAGTGACACCACCGGCAGCTGGATCATGTCCTTGCGTGGCAGCAAATAGTTGAACAGGCGCAGTTCCATCGGGTGCAGCACGTCTTCGCTGTCGTGCATCACCACGCCGGCGAAGGTCATGCCATGGGTTTGCTCATGGAGGAAGATGGCCTGGATCACCCAATTCAGGCAGTCGGCCTTGCAGGTCGGGCCTGCGTGCGGCACTTCCACCCGGTGCAGCTGTTTGTAGCGCCGGCGCATGCGTTCCACTTCATCGATGGTGCGCTGGTCGTTGATGTAGGTGCCGACGAAGACCACATAGTTCTGGTAATCCAGGGTCGACACCATGTTCTCGATCATCGGTGCGATCACGTCATATTCCAGCCAGGCCGGGACCATGATCGCCAGGGGCTGTTCATCCCGCGCCAGCAACTGCTCGGCCGTCAGCGGCCGGTATTTGCGCTCCGCGGTGAGTTTGCGGAACAGGCGGCGCGACCAGTACCACAGGTCGATGAACAGATCATCCAGGCCGGAGATCAGGATCAGCACCGCGACCACAATGGTCGAGATCTCCAGGAAGCTGTAGTAGTGGGCCAGCCAATAGGGCCAATAAAGCGAGGTCATCGAAGGTTTCCGTTACTGGCGATTGCGACGGGCGTTACGGCCGGCCAGCAACAGGATGAGGACCAACAGGATGCCGCCGGGAATCAGCCACAGCCACGACGGTTTGCGCCAGGCGTCCAGCCCCTTGGGTTCTTCGTTGTCGATCAGTTGGCTGCCGCTCGGGTCCTGAGTGTTGAAGGTGGTCAGTGCACCCTTGTCACCGAGGATGGCCACGTCGCCGCGGGTCAGCAGAATCTGCCGGGCGAAACGCGGTGCGTCGGCGCCCAGGGCGCGGTAGACCAGGCCGTGCTGGCTGCCGGCAGCCACCACTTGCAACGAGGCCAGGTGGTTGAGGGGATGCACGTCCAGCAGCACCTGATCCTTGTGATTGATGCGCAGGCGACCCTGCTCATCGACCTGCACCGATTCCTTGCTGTCCTTGATCGGCAGCTCGAAGGCAAGGAAGGCCTTGTCCGGCGTGACCGAAGCCTTGGGGTCGGCACTGACGTTCAGCTGTGCCCGCAGCGGCGAAACGCCGGCGGCATCGGCCACCGAGATCACTTGTGGCAAGCTGCTCGCCGGATGCTCGAGATAGGCTTGTGGCACGAGGATCTGCGCGTCCATGGCAAAGCGCGCGGCCATGCCGGAGAAGTCGTTATCCAGCGCGGTTTTTTCCAGCACGATGTGACTGGTGGGCAGCACCGAGACCGGGAAGGCCTGGGGTGTTTCCAGGCAGCGGTCGCTGACCGGCTGGCGCTGGAACGACACCCGCAACACGTTCTTCGAGCCCAGGGCGTAGCGCGGGACAGACGCTTCGATGCGCTGCTTTTCCCCATTGGCCACCAGCTGTTGCGCGCCAATCAGGTAGTCGTTGAGGAACAGCGAGGCCACCGGCGCGGTGTCCGAGGCGCCGGGTGCGGCAGACACATCGATCACCGCCTTGACCGGCAAGCGACCGTCATAGGCCACACTGCCCAAGGGGAACGAGGTGCTCCAGTCGGACTTGGCCAATACGTCGATGGCGCCGGGATTGCCGCCCAGGCGCGACAAGGCCACGCGACCGTCGGCGCTCAACGGCAGCTGTGCTTCGCTGACCGTCAATTGGCGGCTGCGGGCCAAGGTGTTCCAGGCTGAACTGAACAGGGCCAGCGCCTTGCCGGTTGCCTGGGGCGCGATCATCAGCACCGGGCGTGTACCGAGCAATGCCAGGCGCACATTGTCCGTTCCTGTGGCGGCCAGACCTGCATTGATATGCCGCTCACGCCATTGCGTGAAGGCGTTGGCTGCCGTGGCGTCGAGGCCCTGGATCTGGCGCTGCAGCGCGTCCAGTGACTCATTGACGGCCTTGAGCAGTTGCGGATCGTTGACGGCCAGGTCCGCCTGGACGTTTGGTGTCTGCCCCAGCATCAATAGCGCGCCGATTTGCGCCGGGTCCGCCAGAACGTGCGTGCCTTTGCCGTTGAGACCGGCGAACGCCGGAACCGCCAGCAGTTCAGCGGGAATGCGCAGGCCGCTGAGGTCAACGCTGTCTTGCAGGGCAGGAAAGGGCAGGATGCGACTGTGCTTGCCAATGCGCTCCAGAGCCACACCCAGGCGCCAGGCCGCGTCATAGCTGTCGGCGGACAGGGTGCCCGGTGCGACCATGATCCCCGGCTTGCCCGGCAACGCTGTCCAGGCGGCGCCGACGTCCTGTAGCTGGCTGGCGTCGTAGCTGTAATTGAGGCGGGTGGCGGGCTCGATACGTAGAACGTTGCCAATGGCGCGTTCGTCTTCGCACAGCACCCTGGACACAATCGACGACCAGGCAATGCCCAGGCGCAGCGAGCCGCTGTCCCGCGCTTTCTTGTCCACGCCCAAAGTGGCGCTGGCATCGCCCTGGGGTTCGCTGAGACCTTCGGCGCGAACCGGATAGCCGTCCAGCGACAGCAGCAACGTATTGCGGCCGCCCTCGCCATTGAGGTAGCTGGCGTCGAAATTCAGCGTGGCATCCGTCAGCGGCACACCGGCGGGCACCGGCAGGTACAGTTCGCGTCGGGCGTCGGTGGAGCCGCGGATGATCGGTGCGTCGATCCCCAGGTCGCTCAGGCGGATTTCGCGCTCCTGCCGGGTATCGGCGTTGAGCCGGTTGATCGCCTGGGTGAGCGGGCTGTCCGCCGCCAGGGCAAAGGCGGGCATGAGCGCTAGCAGGCTCACGCCACAGGCAAGGGCGCTGAGCGCACCCGTATGGAGGGCAACGGAAGACTTCATTCAGGCAGATCTCGAGCAGGTAAGAGGGGCGAGCGGGTTACAAAGAGGTGAACACCGAGTGATTTTTATTACGGTACGGCACGGGCGTGTTGCCGCTGTCCGGGCGGACGATTCACGGCAAACTCATCGACCGGGCGGCCCAACAGGGCGTCGACGATGCGGGCACTGGCCTTGCCATCGCCGTAAGGGTTGGCCGCCTGGGCCGTTCGGCGCCATAACAGATCGTCATCGAACAAGGCGTTGACCCCCTGGATGATCGAAGCCGGTGCCGTCCCGACCAGCCGCACGGTGCCCGCGGCCACGGCTTCCGGGCGTTCGGTGACGTCACGCATCACCAGCACCGGTTTGCCCAGGGACGGCGCTTCTTCCTGCACGCCACCGGAGTCGGTGAGAATCACGTGGGCACGCTGCATCAGGCGCACGAACGCCAGGTAATCGAGGGGTTCTATCAAGTGCACGTTGGGCAAATCGCCCAGTTGTTCGGTTACCGGGCCCAGCACATTGGGGTTCAGATGCACCGGGTAGACGATCTGGATATCCGTGCGCCGCGCCAGGTGGCGCAGGGCCTTGCAGATATCGAGGAAGCCTTCGCCGAAGTTTTCCCGACGATGGCCGGTCACCAGCAACACCTTGCGCCCGGGCTGCAGGAACGCGAACTGCCGGTCCAGGCTGTCTCGCAGCGCCGGGTTCTGTTCGATGCGTCTTGCCGTCGTTTGCAAGGCGTCGATCACGGTATTGCCGGTCACCAGCGTCTTCCCTTGCAGGCGTTCACCCAACAGGTTGTCGCGGGATTCACAGGTCGGTGCAAACAGCAGATCCGCCCCCAGGTCGATGCAGCGCCGGTTCATTTCCTCCGGCCACGGGCTGTAGATATCACCGGTACGCAAGCCGGCTTCGACGTGGCCCACGGGAATGCGTCGGTGAAAGGACGCCATCGCCGCGACCATGGCCGAGGTCGTATCGCCATGCACCAGCACCCGGTCCGGCCGGGTCATTTCCAGCACCGGGTCGATCGCTGCGTATAACGCCGCGGTCAGCGAGTTCAGGGTCTGCTTGGGGGTCATGACATCGAGGGTGTAATCGGCCTTCAAGTCGAACAGATCCAGCACCTGTTTAAGCATGCTTTGGTGTTGGCCAGTGATGCAGATCTGCGAATGAATGCCGGGCTCGGCAGCGAGAGCCTTGACCAGGGGGGCCATCTTGATGGCTTCCGGACGAGTGCCGAAAATCGAGAGGATCCTGATCGGTGAATGATGGCGAACGATGATGCCTTCCTTGCGCAGTTCTAGTGCGCCGCATATCAGTCGAGCCAGGCATGATTGGGTCCTGGATCAACTTGCGATAGTTGAGAGTAGTAAGGGTCGGAGTGATACGAGAGAGACTTGCCGACCACGCAAAGTTAGAGGGCAAGTTGCGTGACTGTCCGAGAGCGGCGCGATTATTAACATCAATGGCGATAAGGGCAAAGGTTATATGAAGTTTTTTTATTAATTTAATAACTGAAACTTTTCGAGATAATGCGAGTCGCGAGTAATTGTTTTTGGTTTCTAGATATTACTGCAGGTTAGTAGTGTTAGTTTATGATTTATAAAGATATTTTATTTGTATTCCATTCATCGATTTATATGAATTTGTCAGGTTTAATCTTGTCGTTCGGAGTTTGTCAGGCAGTGCCAATAGGTCATGATAATGGCGCCTGTATATTGTCATGTTATGTGATGGAGATTTTAGTAGTTGTTTGGATGGTGATAAAAAGTTCCATCTAAAGATGGGTGTGTTCACAATCCGCTGTTTAGCAGTTTGAGATAGTCGGGACTTTCGGAAATTGAATTATGCCCAACACCTGGTATGACCCGTATCGTTGCCACGCCATCGGCGAAGTGTCGGTAGAGTTGCTCGGTGCTGGAACGCGGTATCACTTCGTCGTGCCCGGCCGCGATCAATAGCGTCGGCACCTGGATGCGAGCGGCGTATTTCCAGGAGTCGAAGCTGTCCTTGAGCAGCCACTTCACCGGGAACATCGGGTACAGCCGGGCACCGAGTTCTGCGAGGCTGTTGTAAGGCGTGATCAGCACCAGGCGCGCCGCCGGCCGCTGGCTGGCGAGGCGCACGGCGACCCCCGAGCCCAGGCTGCGACCGACCACGGCGATATGGCGATGCGTGGCGTAGACCTGGTCGAACAAGGCCTCGGCATCGCGCTGGATCTCCTCTTCGGAGGGCGACCCGGAACTGCCGCCGTAGCCCCGGTAGTGCATCAGGTAGAGCGCATGCTCCGGGAAGGCCTTGGCGAATCCGGGCAGGCTGCGGGACACGTCTTCGGCATTGCCGCCGAAATAGATCAACGCCTTGGCGCCGTCGCGCGGGCGCACCGAAACCAGCACTGCGCATCGTCGACCGCCAGGGTCAGCAGCGCGGCCGAGGCGTCGAGCGCGCGTGGTTGCGGGTAGTAGATGAGCGCACGCTGGAACACGAACAGCGCCACACAGAGCACCAGGTACAGCGCTGCGACGATGACGACGAGAGACACCAGGATGCGCGACATTCGGCTAACGTTAGTGGGCGGCATTGACTGCTCGGGGCCTGAAGGTGGCTATCGCCTGATAGCGCTCAGAGTGTAGTCGATCGACAGTGGACGCACCGGGAGGGCTACCATGCCCATCGTTCTGAAGTGGCTCGAGGTACGGCCAGCCGAAAGAACGGCGCTGATGCTGGGTTTTGCCTTCCATTTCTGCGTGCTCGCCAGCTACTACCTGGTACGCCCGTTGCGCGATGCCCTGGGGCTGGAGGGCGGCGCCGACAAACTGCAGTGGCTGTTCACCGCCACGTTCGTGGTGATGCTGTTGATGGTGCCGCTGTTCGGTGCGCTGGTGTCGCGGCTGCCGGCCATTCGCTTCGTGCCGCTGATCTATCGCCTGATCGCGTTGTCGATGCTGGCGTTTGGCGGATTGATCGCCAATCACGTCGCGCCGGTCGGCGTCGGGCGGGTGTTTTTCGTCTGGATCAGTATTTATAACCTGTTCATTGTCAGCATCTTCTGGAGCGTGCTGGTGGACCGCTTTTCCAGTGAACAGGGGCGGCGCCTGTTCGGCTTCATTGCGGCGGGCGGCACCCTGGGCACCTTCATCGGGCCCTTGCTGGCCGCGACCATGGCCACGCGCCTGGGCCCGGTGGCGTTGACCGTCGCGGCGGCGCTGCTGCTGGAAGCCGCGGTGCGCTGCTATCGGGCGTTGTTGTCCCGCACGCAATCGCAATCCGGCAGTCGTTCACTGGATGATCGGCGGCTGGGTGGCAGCATGCTCGCCGGCATTACGCTGATTGTGCGCTCGCGCTATCTGCTGGGGCTGGTACTGTTCATGCTGTTGCACACCAGCGCCGCGACCCTGCTGTATTTCGAGCAGGCCCGGATCGTCGCCGGCCACTATGCTGATGTGGCCAGCAGGACGCAATTTTTCGCCGTGGTCGATTTGATTGTGTCGGCATTGACCCTGATCTTTCAGCTGGTGCTGACAGCGCCGTTGATCCGTCTGATTGGCGTCGGCGGGGCGCTGGCAGCCTTGCCGGTGGCAACGATCGTGGCGTTCACCGCCATGGCCCTGGCGCCCGTGCCGACCACTGTCGCCCTGGCACAAGGGTTGCGCCGTGCGGTCGAGTTCGCCATCGTCCGGCCTGCCCGCGAAGTGCTGTGGACCGTGGTCAGCCGGGAGGAAAAGTACAAGGCGAAGAATGTCATCGAAACCCTGGTCTATCGCGGTGGCGATGCCGCCAGTGGCTGGCTGTCCGCCGGCTTGACGGCGCTGGGCGCCGGGTTCGGTCTGGTGGCGCTGGTGATCGTGCCGTTTGCCGGGCTGTGGGGCTGGTTATGCCTGTGGTTGGCCAGGCGACAACAGCAAAGGGCTGACAGCAAAGATGGGGAAGGGCCATTTCATGAGCCACACTGATGGATACACGCGTCGCCAATTACTCACGCTGGCCGCCGGTGCTTCGGTGGTCCTCACCTTCGATCCGGCCTTCGCAATGTCCCCGCCATCGAAGGAAACAGGAGGCAAGAACATGCTGACCCGAGCCATCCCTTCCAGCACCGAGCCGTTGCCCGTCGTCGGGCTGGGCACTTATCGCGGCTTCGATGTCGCGCCCGGGGACCCTGCCTACAAGGATCTGCCCGCGGTGCTCAGTGCGTTGTTCCAGAAGGGCGGCACTGTAGTCGACAGCTCGCCGATGTACGGGCGCGCCGAACAGACCACCGGTGAATTGCTGTCGATTCACCGGCCGCGCTCGCCGGCCTTCCTGGCCACCAAGGTGTGGACCCGCGGCCGCGAAGAAGGCATCGCGCAGATGGAACAGTCTTTCAAATTGTTACAGACCGACCGCATCGATCTGATGCAGATCCACAACCTGCTGGACTGGAAAACCCACCTGCCGACCTTGCGCAAATGGAAGGAAGAAGGGCGCATTCGCTACATCGGCATCACCCATTACACGGCGTCGGCGTACGACGAGGTGGAAGCGGTGCTCAAGGCCGAACCGCTGGATTTCCTGCAGATCAACTACGCCATGGATGATCGCGGCGTGGAGAAACGCCTGCTGCCGCTGTGTCGCGAGCGCGGCGTGGCGGTGATCTGCAATCGACCCTTCGGTGGCGGTGGCTTGATCGCGCGTTTGAAGGGCAAGCCGCTACCGGGATGGGCCGCCCAAGTGGAGGTCAGCAGCTGGCCGCAACTGGCGCTGAAATTCCTGCTGGCGCATCCGGCGGTGACCTGTGTCATTCCCGGGACGGGCAACCCGCGCTACATGGCGGAAAACGCCGGTGCCGGGTTCGGCCCGATGCTGACGGGGGCGCAGCGCGAGCAGTTGATCGATCTGGTGGGGTAGGGGTCATGCCCCGGCCTTGGTCCATTTGATGAGATTGTTGCGCAGCGTCACGACCGCTTTCTGCATGTCCATGAACTCCTCCGGCGTCAGCCCGGTGGCCTCGGCGAGGCCCGATTCCGGGCGACCGTCGCGCAGTTGTCGACCGGCCTTGGTCAGGCTGATCCGCACCTGGCGCTCGTCCTCGGGGTCGCGCTGGCGCTGCAGATAGCCCATCGCTTCGAGTTTCTTCAGGATCGGTGTCAGGGTGTTCGATTCCAGAAACAGCTTTTCGCCCAGGCTGCCCACGGTCTGGTCGTCTTGCTCCCATAGCGCGACGATAGTGATGTATTGCGTGTAGGTCAGCCCAAGCTGCTCGAGTATCGGCTTGTAGGCCTTGCCGAACGCCAGGTTGGTGGAATAGACCGCAAAACACAGGAAGTCGGAGAGCTTCGGGTCGGCGCTGGCCGACTTGTCGGTGGTTTTCATGTGCATCCTCTGTGGCCGCGACACGTGGCTGGCAAAAACCTGAATATACCTCGTATGCGATTCTATCGGAATGGTACCCGCTTGCGGGTTGCGACCGGTTCGCCGGTGAAGGCAAACCGGTCACAGGATGGATCACGCCGTCAGGGCGTTAATGACCACATTGATATTGCCTCGGGTCGCCTTCGAGTACGGACAGATCTGGTCGGCGGCGTGCGCCAGTTCCGTCGCGACGTCCTGCGTCAGGCCCGGCACGCGCAGGGTCAAACGCGCCTGGAGGAAGTAGGCCGCACCGGTCTGGCCCAGGTCGACCTCGATGATGACGGCCAGGTTGGACGGGAGCGTCACCTTCATGTTTTTCGCCGCCAGCTCGACGGCGGCGGTGTAGCAGGCCGACCATGCCCCGGCGAACAGCTGCTCGGCGGTCGGGTGCGGCACGATGGCGGTGAACTCGTGAGCCAGTTTCGCGTTACCCGGTGACGAGAGCTGGATGTCGAGGCCATGGGCGGAGTTGCCAGCGTCGCTGAACGTCGTGTGGGTTTTGCCGGTCGCCAGTACTTTTTCAATCTTGTTCATGGATGAGTCCTCATTGTGTTGCTGGGTTTGTTGTTCGCATACGCTTAAAGCGTATGCGATATATATGCTGTGTCGATGCTGCCGATCGATATCAACGCCGCGCGGTGCGTCATGCCGTGAGGACGTTCAGGGCCACGTCAATGTTACCCCGCGTCGCCTTGGAGTACGGGCAAATCTGGTCGGCGGTGTGTGCCAGCGTCGTCGCGATATCGTGCGCCAACCCCGGCACGCGCAGGGTCAACCGCGCCTGGAGGAAGTAGGCCGCGCCGGTCTGGCCCAGATCCACTTCGATGTCGACGGACAGGTCGGAGGGCAGCACTACGTTCATCTCACCGGCTACCAGCCCGACGGCGGCGGTGTAGCAGGCGGACCAGGCGCCGGCGAACAGTTGCTCGGCGGTCGGGTGTGGCTGGGTGGCGGCGAACACGTGGGCCGGTTTGGCGTGGCCGGGGGTCGACAGAGTGATGTCGAGGCTGCCGTTATGGCCGCGAGGGGTGATGCCGGCTTCGCTGACGGTGGTGTGGGTTTTGCCGGTGGCCAGGACTTTTGCGATCTTGTTCATGGGGGTGAATCCTCAGGGTCTGGAAAGTTTCGATTATGTATCGTGTGCGTTTGCATCGTATGCGATGGAAATAATAATCGCGCAGACGCCCATCGATGTCAACAGCTTGAAGGTGGACTGCCCGACGAGTGGTTGAGCCTGGCTATCCTCTGTGGGAGCGCGATATCAGCGTTCGGGCAGTTTCCAGTCGGCACGAAAGTGCTCGTATTCCGTCTCCGGCAACTGGACCAGCAGCGGCGACTGGCGTGGATCCAGCCAGCCGAACAATCGGGAAATATCCGCTTGATCCATGGCGGTGCAGCCCTGCGTCGGCGAGGAAGGGCCGCGCCAGATATGGAAGAAAATGCACGAGCCCAGGGCGGGGGATGCCGGCGTGTTGTGCTCGATGACAATGCCTTGGCGATACATGTCATCGTCACGCCGCATGCGTTCCGAACTGTTCCAGTCCCTGGTGGTTGTCGCCCCGTCGACCAGCTCGTTGTAATGTCTGGAGTGGCTGTCGTCCACGCATTCGCTGGTCGATGTCAGCGCCAGGTAAGGCAGTTCGGTGCTGGCGCTGCTGTCGTAGCCGAACGCCGTTCCCAGCTTGAACAGCCCGGCAGGGGCTTTTCCGTCGCCTTCGCGTTTGACCGGGCCTTGCCGTTGCTCGACGTTCTCGGCAATACCCTTGCCCCAGGCCAGCCCGCTCTTGCCCAACACCACCGCAAAGGGCTCCGCGTATTTCTCAAAGGTGGACCCTCGGCGGACATAGCGCTGGGCTGTGCCTTGAACGTCAGTCCAGTTTTTGCTGGTAACCACGATCAGCTGGTGGCTCGTATCGAGAAGGTTGCTGGCCTGCAGCGGCGTGATGGGGAAATCCATGACGTCCTTGCGCGGACCCGCGCCACTGTAGGTGAAGTGCCACCATTCCTTGTCGTACCCGGAAAACCCTGCCTGTTCCATGGCCCGGCTGAGTAGCTGGCGATTTTTCCGGGCGTCGGCGTCGATCAACGGCGTGTCGGTGTGCGCGCGCTCATCGAAGCAGTCGTAGCCGGTGCCCATGTCGAGTGCGCCGTCCGAGCCAGCGCTGGCCGTAAGGCGCCGTGCAATCGACTTGCGCGGCCGCGGGCGTCCAGGTGTCGGCGGGCAGTGCCTGCGGACCGGTCAGGGTCAGGTCTACGGTCGAGCCCCTGGAGTGATTGGACACACGTGCCACATAACCCAGGCGCCAGAAGTCCTGCTTGTCCACGCGTGGATAGAATTCGGCCTTGCGTGGGTCACCCGGTACCGTCGCGAAATGCCCCATGTCGGCAACCGCACGGCTGGGTCGATAACAGTCGAATACCTTCAAGCCGTAGCCCTGGGCGCTCAGTGCCTTTTGTACCCGGGCGAGGGCAAGGGCCGCGTCCAGCGTCAACAGGCACTGCGCCGCGGCGTAGCCGTCGAGCGGGTGCCCGGTGAAGTTATGCGCGCTGGCATAGCGGATGTCCTGCTCGATGCCCGGATCGATCGAGCGCAGATACACCATGTCCTCGGGCCGTGATTGCGCCGCGGCCATGGCGGATGCGAAGACGCTGAGGCACAGGATCCAGCGCAGCCATGCGCCTGCGCGCAGGTTCCCCGGACGATGCGGAAATGGCCTCGACAACGTCGCGGATTTGACTCGGCACACAGGGCGCATGCAATGCCTCCGATGATGCGGGCTGCTGTTGCTGTTGCTGTTGCTGTTGCTGTTGCTGTTGCTGTTGCTGTTGCTGTTGCTGTTGCTGTTGCTGTTGCTGTAGGAGCAAGCTTGCTCGCGATGGACGTAAACGATAACGCGTTTTTCCTGAATAAACGCGTCATCGTTGAGACCGTCGCGAGCAAGCTCGCTCCTACAACCCGCCGTCCACGCTGCGAGGCAACCGCAACAGGTTGCTTTCACGCAGCGCCTCAGGCAGTAAAGCATCAGGAAACCCCTGGTAACACACCGGGCGCAGGAAACGCTCAAGGGACGTCATGCCCACCGAGGTGAAGCGACTGTCCGATGAGGCCGGAAACGGTCCGCCGTGAACGGTGGCAAAGGTGACCTCCTGCGGATGCGCAAAGGCGTTGACGACGATGCGTCCGGTACGCCGCTCCAGCACCGGCAGCAAGCGCCGGGCCAGTTGCAGGTCGCTGTCCTCGAGGTGCATGGCGGCGCTGAGCTGGCCACGCAGCGAGCGCGCGACAGCCAGCATTTCCTCCGCGTCCCGGACCTTCACCAGCAGCGCACAGGGGCCGAACACTTCCTGGGCCAGCGCGGGGTCGCGCAGGAAAATCGCGCCGTCGACCTCGAGCAAGGCCGTTCGGCCGTCAAGCCGCGCATTCACTGCGTAGCCTTCGGCGACGCGACGGGCCCCGGCGTTTTCCATGGCGCTGAGCCCGCTGACATAGGCCGCATGAATTCCCTGCGTCAGCATGGGCCGCGCCTGCTGCTGCGCTCACGCGATGGACCGTGGCGGCGCGCAACGCCGCAAAGCCGGGCCCTTCGATCGCGATCAGCAGGGCGGGCTTGAGGCAGGCTTGCCCGACATGACCAGCATGCGTTCGATAAAACCATCACCGATGCGCTCGCCACGTTCGGCCAGCGCATCCGGGAGGATGAACGTGGGGTTGACGCTGGTCATTTCGGTAAACACCGGAATCGGCTCGGGGCGTTGCTGCGCCCGACGATACAGCGCCATGCCGCCTTGCTCGGAGCCGGTGAAGGTCACCGCCTTGATCAGGGGGTGATCGACCAGGGCTTCGCCGATCGCATTGCCGCCGCCACGCACCATCGAGAACACGCCTTCGGGCAGTCCGTTGTCCTGCACGGCCTTGCGGATGGCTCGCGCCTGGATTTCCGAAGCGCCAGGGTGAGCGTTATGCGCCTTGACGATGACGGTCGCGCGGCCGCCAGGGCCGATGCGGTATCGCCCCCGGCGACCGAATAGGAAATGGGAAAGTTGCTCGCACCGAACACGGCCACCGGGCCAATCGCGATCTTCTGCAGTCGATGGTCCATGCGCGGGCGTGGCTGGCGCTCAGGTTGCGGCGGATCGATGGCCAGTTGCAGGAAGCGGCCCTGGCGCACGACCTCGGCGAACTGGCGGAACTGGGTCGCGGCTTTTGCCGCCTCGGCCTCAAGCTGCGCGGCGGGGCAGACCCGTTTCCAGCGCGGCCCGCGCCGCAAGCTCCTGGCGAACGGCGTCGAGATTGTCGGCGATGCTGTCGAGGAAGGTCGCACGGCGGGCGAGAGAGGTATGGCTGTAAAAGTCAAAGGCCTCGTCGGCGAGTGTTGCAGCCTGGTCAACCTCGGCCACGCCACCCAAGGCGAAATCCGGCTTGATCAATTGGTGGGTGGCGGGATTGAGCGCTTTCATCGTCCCCTCGGTGGCCGGGACATCGTTGGCGCCGATAATCAGGGCTCCTGTCAATTTCATCGGATCACTCCTGCTGTGCCAGGGCGGCGATGAGTTCGTCGGTGGCCACAATGGAATGGGCGAATGTCGGGCCATTGAGCTCATGGGCGGCCTGCATCATTTCCGGTTTGAACGCAGCGGTGGCATCACGTACCAGGGTGACGTGGTAGCCGAGCTCGGACGCATAACGTGCCGTTGCCTCGATGCAGGTATTGGCCAGCAGGCCCACGATGATCACGTGGGTGATGCCTTTTTGCTTGAGGCGAAAATCCAGGTCGGTGTTGGCAAAACCACTGGAACCCCAATGCTCCTTCACCACGATATCGCCGTCCCTGGGCGCGAAATCGGGGTGCCAGTCGCCACCCCATTCGCCGCGTGCGAAGTGGTGCATGTGCATGACCTTGCACTGGGTCGGGCTCGGGTGGTCCCAGCCTTCGTAGTCGCCTTGTTCCCAGCGGCGGTGCGGTACGATGACCACCGGAATGTCCAGGGCACGGACCGCTCGATCGAGGGCGCGCAGGTTGTCGAGCAGACCGACTTGCGTGGCGATCGGCTCGATCAACGGATAGACCTTGCCGCCTTCCGACAGGAAATCGTTGTAGGGATCGACCAGCAGGTAGGCGGTTCTGTCGAGGGGGTAGAGGGGTTTCGACATGGCGATGTTCTCCAGGGATTTTCGGTGGCCTGTGCCGTGGAGTTGCCGTGGCACGTTGTAAATATGATAATCATAGTAACTGTGAAAGAGGCAAGTCCTTATGTCGGCAAACCCAGGCACTTCCCAGACCTTGTGCCCGATTTCGAGGGCCGAGGACATCGTGGGCGACCGCTGGACCGTGCTGGTCCTGCGCGAGTTGTTCATGGGCAGTCATCGCTTCGACGAGATCCAGGCGCAGACCGCAGGCACCCCGCAAATGGTCGCCACACGCCTGAAAAACATGGAGGCCGACGGCCTCGTCACGCGGCGCCCTTACAACGAGCGGCCACTGCGCTACGAATACCACCTCACCGCAAAAGGCGAGGCCTTCTACTCGGTAGTCCTGGCGCTACGCGCCTGGGGCGAAACCTGGTGCAAGTTGCCGGAGGAGGGGCTGGCAGTGCGCTACACCCATCAAACCTGCGGCAAACCTGCTGGCCTCGGGCCGCTGTGCGAACACTGCGGCGAGCCTTTGCGCCGTGGCGAGCTGATCAGCGAGCACAGCGAAGCTTATGCCGTCGAACGACAATCACGGCGCGAAGCCTTCAAGGGCAATCGTGGCTCGGATTCGGTCTGAATGTCCCGCTGTCAGAGGGATCGGGTCGGTCCAGGTATCTTTTGATGAGATAACCCTGATCGTTTTAATTCGCTTCTGAAGATTGCTGCGTCGCGCGTACTGTCTGCCCATCTGAAGAAAAGAAGGGCCGATATGAACAGTGTGAAGCGATCGATCGCCAGCGCGCCCACGTTGCGGCCAGCCTCCGCGGGCTGGGGCATCCTGGCCGGTTTTTCTGCCAGCCTGGTGGGCATCGGCCTGGCGCGATTTGCCTATACGCCGCTGCTGCCGGCCATTATCGGCGCGCAATGGTTTGAGCCTTCCAAGGCCGCTTACCTGGGGGCCGCCAACCTGGCCGGCTACCTGGTCGGGGCGATTTTCGGTCGTTCCATGGCGGCGAAAACATCCACGGTGTTTACCCTCAGGGCGATGATGTTGCTGGCAAGCCTGGCGTTTTTGGCCTGTGCCTGGCCTGTGTCCTTCGTGTGGTTCTTTGCCTGGCGCTTCCTTTCCGGAACGTCCGGCGGTGCGCTGATGGTGCTGGCCGCGCCGACCGTGCTGGCGCATGTACCGGCGTCCCGGCGTGGACTGGCAGGCGGAATCATCTTCATGGGCGTCGGTGTTGGCATCGCGGCCTCTGGCACCCTGGTCCCGCTGTTGCTGGAACAGGGGTTGCGGCAAACCTGGCTCGGCCTTGGGGTGATTGCTCTGGTGTTGACGGCCATTGCCTGGCGCGGATGGCCAAGGGCGCACGCGCCGGCGGCCACCCCCACGCCGCACCGTCGACCGGCGGCCAACGGCACCCTCAAGGCAGCTGTATGTCGATACGCACTCAACGCAGCGGGTTGGGTGCCGCACATGATTTTTCTGGTGGATTTCGTGGCCCGGGGCATGGGCCAGGGCCTGCAGGTCGGCGCCCAGTACTGGGTGCTGTTTGGCCTCGGCGCCACGGTCGGTCCACTGCTGGCGGGCGTAGCGGCCGACCGGGTCGGCTTCGGCCGCGCCTTGCGCGTGTCTTTCATCATCGAAGCCATCAGCGTCGCCGTACCGGCCCTCGGCCTCGGCAGCGTCTGGCTGATGATCTCCAGCGTCGTCGTCGGCGCGTTCGTCACCGGGACCGTGCCACTGATGTTGGGTCGGGTGCACGAACTACTGGCCAGGCATCCCGCCCAACAGCATTCGGCCTGGCAAACGGCCACGGTCGGTTTCGCCTTGTTCCAGGCGGTGGCGGCCTATGGCTTGTCGTTTCTGTTCTCCTACAGCGGGGGCAATTACAGCGTGCTGTTCATCATTGGCACTTCGGCGATGCTGCTGGCTTTTGTCATCGATGTAGCAGTGGGCAGGGCAACCGATGGCCAATAACGGTGCTCCTCTCCCTGGGAATTATGCCGAGCGAAATCTTCCCTATTGGCGGCGGAACCTGACGGTTTGCGTGTTCGGCTCGTTTACCACGCTGGTCAGCCTGAGCATGTTGTTGCCGTTCCTGCCGCTTTACGTCCAACAACTTGGCGTCACGCACCAGGCTGACGTGGTGCAATGGTCGGCGGTGGCATTCGGCGCAACTTTTTTTGGCACGGCGATTACCGCACCGATGTGGGGACGCCTGGCCGATCGTTATGGCCGCAAGCCGATGCTGGTCAGAGCGGCGATCGGCATGGCCATTGTCATGTCGATGATCGGCCTGGCCCGCACTGTGACCGATCTGGTGGTACTGCGCCTGATCGCCGGCCTCATCGGCGGCTACGCCTCGGCCTCGATCGTCATGATCGGGTCGCAGGTGCCACGGGAAAAGGCCGGTTGGGCCCTGGGTGTGCTGTCCACGGGCGCCTTGTCCGGCAACTTGATCGGGCCGTTGGTGGGCGGATTCCTGCCGGAGCTGGTCGGGATCCGCGGCACGTTCTTCGTGGGGGGAGGGATGATCGCCCTGGCAGCGCTGACGACCGTCCTGTTCATTCGGGAGGATTTCGATCGCGTCTCGGACGGCAGGCGACGGATCAACAGAACCCGCCCCGAAGGCGCCACGTCCAACTGGCCGATCATTGGCGCCCTGCTGATGACCGCTATGATGGTGCTCCTGGCCAACATGTCGATCGAGCCCATTATCACCGTCTACATCGGCCACTTGGGTGTGGCCTTCGATGACCAGGCGCGGATGGCGGGCGTAGTGATGGCCTGTTCGGCGCTGGGCAGTATCCTGACCGCAGCCAGGCTGGGTGCGCTGGCCGACCGCATCGGCAGTTGGAACGTCATCGTTGGTTGTCTGGTGTTGACGGGCATCGTCATGGTGCCCCAGGCGTTTGTCACGCAATGGTGGCAGTTGGCGGTGCTGCGCGGGGTCATGGGCATGACCCTGGCCGGGCTGCTGCCGGCGATTGCCAGGCTGATACGGCATTCGGTCGAAGAGCACAACACCGGCAAAGTGTTGGGCTATCTGCAATCGGCGCAGTTTTCCGGGCAGGTGATCGGGCCACTGATCGGTGGCCAGATCGGTGCCCATGTGGGGTTGAACGCGGTATTCCTGGTCACCGGCGCGCTGTTGGTGCTGTGTGCCGGAATGAACGCCTGGGTGAAACGTCGCTTCATCGCGCAAACCCTAGGCACTGCCAGCAGCACCTGATCGGGCTAGGACGCCAGGGGCATTGGCGCAGCGGTGGCACCGTCCAGGCGCACGCTCTGCAGAAACGTGCTTAACGCACTGGAACAATAACCGTCGAGGCGCCTGACAAACACCGTCTCCACGGCGGCGAGTTCTGGCGCAATCTCGTGCGCGGCAACCAAGCCCTCGCGCACGGCGTTCGCTACCACGCCCCGGGGCAACAGCGTGACCCCGACTCCGGCGGACACGCAGGCGATGATGGCGTCGATCGAGCCAAATTCCAGCGGTTCGGGGGCCTGGATACCCAGGCTGGCCAGCAGGGCATCCAGGCGCTGGCGATAAGAGCAGCCGACGCGAAAAACCACGGTCTTCAAGGTGTCGATGCCAGCGACAGCCTCCAGGCTGTGAATCGCCGGGGAAGTGACCAGCACCAGCTCTTCGCGGAACGCCAGTTCGCTGTGCAGGTGCGGATGGTTGACCGGGCCCGCGACGAACGCGCCTTCCAGCCTGGAGTCGATGACCGCTTGAATCAGGCTGCAGGTGGTGCCTGTGCGAACCACCGGCCGGACCTCGGGGTAAGCCTTGGCAAATTGTGCAATCAGCTGCGGCAGACGCAGCGCCAGGGTGGTCTCAAGCGTACCGATCTCAAGCACACCGTTGGGCTGTCCATCGTCGCGCGCGGCGCAGGATGCATCCAGCAACAGCTTCGAAAGCCGTGCGGCGAAGGGCAGCAGGCGGCGTCCCGCGGGCGTGACCTGGACGCCCCTGGCGCTGCGCTGAAACAGCGCCACACCCAGCTCGACTTCCAGTGAACGAATCCTCGCGGACACGTTGGACTGCACGGTATTCAGCTCGCTGGCCGCCTTGTTCATGCTGCCATGGCGGGCCACCGCCTCCACCACCTTGAGATCCGTCACATCCATCAACTTCACCTATCACAAAAACAAATAACCAATCATCAAAAAGATGCTTTCGAGAGATTAGTTTTCCAGGGCGATGAAGGCAAGCAATCAAGGCGAATCGAGGGGCGTCAGGTTCATCAAAACAGATCATATGCATCATTAATCATCGTTTTACATGATCTTTTGCCAGGCATAGGTTGATCAGGCAAACAAACCGCAGCCAGTGGCGGATCGAGTCTTCGAATCCGAGGTTGTGGAACAACAATAATTTCCCACTGCACCACGGAGTCAACGTGAATCATCCATCTGAATCAGCCAGAATTCGCAACCATCCCCGGTACAAGGATTTGGTCTCACGGCAGCGAAGATTCGTCGCTTGTCTGACCACTGCAACCCTTGTGCCGTACTTCACGTTCATCCTCGTTGCCGCGTTTACACCCCAGCTTCTGGCGACGAAGCTTTCCACCACGAGCATGATCACTATCGGTTGGCCGCTGGGTGTCGCGTTCATTATCGGCGCCTGGTTGTTTACCGGCGTGTACATCCTGCGTGCCAATGGCGAGTTCGATGAACTGACCGCGGAAATCCGCGCGGGGGCAGTCGCATGAAACCTGTATTTCAATACCTCATTGTTCCTGCACTCCTGGGCGCGGTCGCCACTGGCGCCCCAGCCGCCGACGTGTTGCAACACGTCGAAAAACAGCCACTGAATATCACCGCGATTTCAATGTTTCTGATTTTTGTGGTGACGACCCTGGGCATTACCTGGTGGGCCGCGTCCAAGACCAAATCGATGGAGGATTTCTACACCGCCGGCGGCGGCATCACCGGCTTCCAGAATGGCCTGGCACTGGCCGGCGACTACATGTCGGCCGCGGCTTTGCTGGGTGTCACCAGCATGATTTTCTTCAACGGCTTCGATGGCGTGCTGTACTCGATCAGCTTCTTTGTCGCCTGGCCCCTGCTGCTGTTCCTGTTTGCCGAGCGCATCCGGAATCTGGGGCGCATCACCATCTCCGATATCGCCTCGTTTCGCCTCGATCAAAACCGCATCCGCACCCTGACCGCCTTCGGCTCACTGACCGTGGTCTGCTTTTACCTGGTGGTGCAGATGGTGGGGGCGGGGCAGTTGATTCAATTGCTGTTCGGTCTGCCCTACAACTATGCGGTGATTGCGGTCGGTCTGCTGATGGCGGTCTACGTCACCTTTGGCGGCATGGTCGCCACCACCTGGGTGCAGATCATCAAGGCCGGGCTGCTGCTGGTGGGCGGCACCTTGCTGGCGTTTCTGGCGATGAGCAAGTTCGGCTTTTCCTTCGAGTTGTTGTTCGAAAAAGCGGTGGCCGCGCACCATGACGGCGAGCGGATATTGCTGCCCAGCAAGCTGGTGGCCGACCCGCTGTCGCTGATCTCACTGGCACTGGGCCTGGTGTTTGGCACGGCGGGGTTGCCGCATATCCTGATGCGCTTCTTTACCGTGGCGGACGCCAAACAGGCGCGTAAGTCGGTGTTCGTCGCCACTGGTTTCATCGGCTTTTTCTACCTGATCGTTGGCGTGCTGGGCCTGGCTGCGATCGTGATCGTCGGGCAGGACCCGGCCTTCTACGAGTCCGGCATTGTGGGTGGCAAGCTCATTGGCGGCGGCAACATGCCGGTGATGCACCTGGCCAAAGCCGTGGGTGGCGACTTCCTCCTGGGCTTCATCTCCGCCGTCGCGTTTGCGACGATCCTGGCGGTGGTGTCCGGACTGACCATGGCCGGTACCTCGGCGATTTCCCATGACCTCTATGTGATGGTCTTCAGGAAAAACCGGGCCGATGCCAAGGACGAGCGGCGGGTGTCGCGCATCGCTTCGGTCGGCATCGGCATCGTCGCGGTGGTGCTGGGTATTTTGTTCAAGGACCAGAACATCGCGTTCCTGGTGGCGCTGACATTTGGCGTGGCGGCCTCGGTCAACTTCCCGATACTGGTGCTTTCGATGTACTGGAAAGGGCTGACCACCCGAGGGGCGTTGATCGGTGGCGTTGCCGGCCTGATCAGCGCCGTCAGCCTGGTCATTCTCTCGCCCGCGGTGTGGGTCAAAGTGCTGGGCCACGCCGACGCGATCTTCCCTTATGACTACCCGGCAATCATCTCGATGAACGTGGCCTTCCTGTTCACGTGGCTGGGTTCGATCACCGACCGCAGCAGCGCCGCAACGCTTGAGCGAGCGCGTTTCGATGATCAGCTGATCCGTGCCCAAACCGGGCTTGGCGCGTCCCAGGCTGTCAGCCATTAAAGCGGCCTCCTTGGGTACTGCAGTCCTTTCCATGTCCTGAAAAAGGAGTCAGCCATGCAATTGCGAGACAATGGCCTGAGATTCTCACCCATCACTGTCGTCCTGCACTGGATCGTCGCGTTTTCGCTGCTGTCGATCCTCTGCCTGCAGGGTTTTATCGCCCACGCCTCCGATCAGGCGCTGCGGATGGAGTTCATCAGGTTGCAAAACCTGATCGGCCTGATGCTGTTCCTGGTATCGATCTATCGGTTCTGGGCCAGGGTCACGGCTTACCATCCGCTGCCCGTGGGCACCCCCAATCCCATAGAGGTGATCATCAGTCGTTCCGTGGCGGTGGCGCTCGCCCTGGCGATGGTGCTGCTGCCGATCGCGGTCTGGGCGTCGAGGTCTGCGGCCGGGGAGGTGACGGCGCTGCCCTGGGGATTGGCGATTCCAGCGCTGTTGCCAGCCAGCCAGGCGCTGAAACAGGTCGTCGACGTGCTGTTTGATATCGGCGCCTCGTTGTTCCTGGCCGGCCTGGCCCTGCATCTCTTCGGCGCAGTCAAGAATCACTTTCTCCTGAAGAACAACACGCTCAAGCGGATGCTTGGCAAACATGTGGAGTTGTGAGCAATGAACGAAGTCAAATTCGATTTTGCCGGTAATGCCATCACTCGTTTGTGTGGCGTCAAGTTCCCGATCTTTCTCGGCGGCATGGCGGCCATTTCCGGCCCGGCGCTGGTGGCGGCAGTCGCCAATGCCGGGGGGATGGGTGTCATTGGCGGGCTGCGTCTGCCGCCGCTGGCCTTGCGTCGATGGCTGCAGGAAACCCGCGCCCTGACCGACCAGCCCTTTGGCGTGAATCTGGTGCCGCAGTTTGGCGGCCCGGATGTGTTCGAAGCGCAATTTCAGATGGTGCTTGAGGAAAAACCGCGGCTGCTGTCGCTGTTTTATGCCGAAGCGTATTCCGCCGACATGATTCCCCGGGCGAAAGACGCCGGGCTGGTGGTCATGGTGCAAGTGGGCTCGGTAGCGCTGGCGAAAAAGGCCATCGCCCAGGGGGCTGACATTATCGTGGCGCAAGGCAGCGAGAGTGGCGGTCACCTGAATCGCGGCACGATCGGCATCATGCCGTTGTTGCCTTCCATCATTGCCGTTGCCCAGGGGCGTCCGGTATTGGCGGCCGGCGGCATCACCACCCGCGACGATGTCCGGGCGCTGATGTCGCTTGGTGCGGCCGGGGTTGTGGTGGGCACCGCGTTCATTGCCACCGATGAGTCGAATGCGCACCCGCTGTACAAGCAGAAAATCGTCGAGGCGACTACCGATGACTCCGAATACCGCACGGGGTATTCGTTCGGCTGGACCTATGGCACGCCGCACCGGGTGATTCCCAATCGGGACAAGTGGAACCTGCTGCGCTTCATCGGCGGCGGCGCCCGCGCGATCGACAAGCCGCGCATGGCCCGCAAGCTGTCGCTGTACGCGGGTCAGGGCGTGGGGAAAATCCACAGTGTCGTCCCTGCTGCGCAGCGCATGGCCGAGCTTGCGTTGGGGCTGCCACTGACCAACCACGTTGTTCTGTAGGAGCAAGCTTGCTCGCGATGGACGTTAACGATAACGCGTGATACCTGAATAAACGCGTCGCGATTGAGTTCTTCGCGAGCAAGCTCGCTCCTACAGGGACCGCGTGCGTTCACCGAACCGCTTGGGTCGCGGATTTACAGAATCACCGGTCGGGCAATCTGCTCTTGCGCCATCCCGACGAACGCACTCATCGCCGAGGTAAGCATCGAGTCGTTCCTGCGAATGAACACCGTTGAAACCTTGGCAAACTCGGGCGGCAAGGTATGGCAGCGGATGCCGTGGCGCACACTGCAATTCTCGGCGATGGCCTTGGGCAGCAAGGTCACGCCCATACCCGCGGCAACGCAAGACAGGATCCCGTCGAGCGTGCCCAGTTCCATGATCTGGTTCGGCACCAGCCCAACCTGGTAAAACCAGTTTTCCAGGGTCGAGCGATAGAAGCAGCCCGTGCGGAACACAAGCACGGTCTGCTGGGGCATTTTATCGATGAGCGCGGCCAGTGACTCGAAATGACTGCTGCTGACCAGCACCAGTTCTTCCTGGAACACCTCTTCCTGCGCCAGCGCCGAGTTCTGGTGGAACCCGCCAACGAAGGCGCCATCCAGGCGATGCGCTTCAATCGCCTTGATCAGCTCGACCGTGGTACCGGTGAGGAGCGACAGCTGCACGTCGGGGAATTTTTCGCGGTACTTGGTCAGGACCTGGGGCAATCGAATGGCGGCGGTGGTTTCCATCGATCCCAGCCGCAGCAGGCCGGTCGGGCTGCCGGTGTCCATCAAGGCGCTGCGACTCTCTTCGGTGAGTTGCAGGATACGCCGCGCATAACCGAGGAAGGTTTCGCCCGCCGACGTCAGTACGACTCCGGATTTCTTGCGGATGAACAGCTCGCGATTGAGCTCGGCTTCCAGCTCCTTCACCCGCATGGTGACATTGGACTGCACGGTGTTCACGTTGACCGCGGCGGCGGTGAAGCTGCCAAGCTCGGCCACCGCGCAGAAAATCTTCAGCTGGCGCATTTCCATGATCATTGTCACCTATCATAAAAAGTGATGGATTGCATCACGAACCATCATTTTACTGGCTTTGTCGGCGGTTAGTAAAGTGAACAAAACAGCACTGATAAGCGTGGCGGGACGATGACACCGACTTCACACATTGACCATGTCTTTGCCGGCGGACTGGGGGTGCTAAAACCCGAGGGGCAACGGACGGGCATCTTCAAACGGAAAATTTCAGGCCCTGCTCGAGTGGAGCTGAACGGGATTGTCGGTGACCAGCACGGCGATACCAGGGTTCACGGAGGTCCGGAAAAGGCGGTGCATCACTATGCGGCGCAGAACTATGAGCGATTGGCCCAGGCGTTTGCGCACAGTGCCCCGGCGCTGATTCCCGGGAGTCTTGGTGAGAATATTTCAGCGTGCCAGCTTTCTGAGCAAAACGTGTATATCGGCGACGTGTTCCAGATGGGCAGTACAGTCCTGCAGGTCTCTCAGCCGCGCAGTCCTTGCTGGAAAATCAATCATCGCTTCGACGCCGAGCACATGTCGATGTACGTCGCCAAAGAGCGAATCACCGGTTGGTACTACCGGGTCATCCAGCCGGGATTCATCGAGGCGGGGGACAGGATAGAACTGCTGGATCGGCACACCGAGCGCTTTTCCATCGACGAGTTCTGGCAGGTGCAGCTGTCGCATCGGCCCTTGATCGACGACTTGCTGGCGCTGGCGGCAACCCATGGCCTGGCCGAGGACTGGAAGCAACGTTTATCCAAACGGGCGCAGTGGCTGCAAAAGTTGCTCAGAACCGAGACTACTGCACAGCCCCGAGCGAGCTAAACCAGGACGATTCGGCTTGTCCGCATTGGCGGCCTGACAGCCGGCCTGGTCAGCCCCGGGATTTGTGTACACCCCGATTACTTGTAGGAGCTGGCTTGCCAGCGAAGGCGGCGTCACAGGCAACAATGATAGTGAATGTGCCGGCCCCTTCGCTGGCAAGCCTGCTCCTACAAGGGGTCGTTGCCGGACGCAGATTTGTGTGCGCCCCGATCACCTGTAGATACCGTCTCGATCCTCACTGAGCAAGCCTCATTACGGCCTCATCCGCCGTGCCTGTTGCGAAAGATGTTTCATCATTTGTGATCCATAAGATCATTAATCATCATTTTACATGATTCGGCGGCTGACCTACTTTGGCCCTGACAGGCACACCGCCTGCCGCTTTCCTGACAACAACAAGAGATGGTTCTTATCCACCACCAGGGGACACCCGCCATGAGCAACCCGCCAGCAGCAATCGCCCACTACATTCACGGCCGCGCAACGCCAGGCACTTCAATCCGCACGCAGAACGTCACCAACCCCGCCACCGGTTCGGTCATTGGCCAGGTGACGCTCGCCAACGCCCATGACGTCGACGCGGCGGTGAAGTCGGCCGCGGCTGCTTTCCCGGCCTGGTCGGCGCTGCCGCCGCTGCGCCGCGCCCGCATCATGTTCAAGTTCCTGGCGTTGCTCAACGAGCACCGCGACACCCTGGCGCGGCTGATCACAGCCGAGCACGGCAAAGTCTTCACCGATGCCCAGGGCGAAGTGACGCGGGGCATCGAGGTCGTCGAGTTCGCCTGCGGTATCCCGCAACTGCTCAAGGGCGACTACACCGAGCAGGTCTCCACCAATATCGATAACTGGACCATGCGCCAGCCGCTGGGCGTGGTGGCCGGCATCACGCCGTTCAACTTCCCGGTGATGGTGCCGATGTGGATGTTCCCGGTGGCCATCGCCTGCGGCAACACCTTTGTGCTCAAGCCCAGCCCGATCGATCCTTCGCCCGCGCTGCTGATCGCCGAATTGTTCAAGGAGGCCGGGCTGCCGGACGGCGTGTTCAACGTGGTACAGGGCGACAAGGAGGCGGTGGATGCGCTGCTGGATCACCCCGACGTCCAGGCCGTGAGCTTTGTCGGGTCGACACCGATCGCCAACCACATCTACGAGACGGGCGCCCGCCACGGCAAACGCGTGCAGGCATTGGGCGGGGCGAAGAACCACATGGTGGTGATGCCCGACGCCGACATCGACCAGGTGGTCGACGCGCTGATCGGTGCGGCCTTCGGTTCCGCCGGCGAACGTTGCATGGCGATCTCGGTGGCGGTGTTCGTCGGGGATGTCGCCGATAAGGTGCTGCCGAAACTGGTGGCGCGCACCCGCACCCTCAAGGTGCTCGAGGGCATGAACCTGGCGGCCGAAATGGGCCCGATCGTCTCGCACGCGGCGCTGCAACGCATCACCGGCTACATCGAGCAAGGCATCAACGAAGGTGCCGAATTGCTGGTCGATGGGCGTGGCTTTGACGGCCAGCAAGCCGGTGCCGATTGTGCGCAGGGTTTCTGGCTCGGCGGCACGGTGTTCGACCATGTCACCGCCGAAATGAAGATCTATAAAGAAGAGATTTTTGGCCCGGTGCTGGCCTGCATGCGGGTGAAGGACTTTGCCGAGGCGGTCGATCTGGTCAACTCCCACGAGTTCGGCAATGGCACCGCTTGCTATACCCGCGACGGCCACATTGCGCGTGAATTCGCCAGCCGGATCCAGGTCGGCATGGTCGGCATCAACGTGCCGATCCCGGTACCCATGGCGTGGCACGGTTTCGGCGGCTGGAAACGCTCGCTGTTTGGTGACACCCACGCTTATGGCGAGGAGGGCGTGCGCTTCTACACCAGGCAGAAATCAGTCATGCAGCGCTGGCCGAACAGCATTGCCAAAGGTGCTGAATTTGCCATGCCGACTGCCAAGTAGGCATTGCTCTTTATAGTTTCGGGTTGGATGGCGGGAGGCACGGGCTGCACGCCATCCTTTTTCCCTGGGGGCGAATTTCTCGCTCCCGATTTTTTCCGCAAAGGTGAATCGCGATGCCGCTGCTCAAGTTCGACATCATCCAGGGTCGCAATGACGAACAACTCAAGGCGCTGCTGGATGTGGCCCATCAGGCCATGGTTCAGGCTTTCGAAGTGCCTGCCAGCGATCGCTACCAATGCGTCACGCAACATCGTCCAGGGGAATTGGTCCTGCAAGACACGGGACTGGGCTACACGCGCTCGGCCAATGTCGTCTTGCTGACGGTGATTTCCCGACCGCGTCCACAGCAACAGAAAACCACGTTCTACCGGTTGCTTGCCGAGAGGCTGCAAGCCGACTGTGACCTGTCGCCCGACGACCTGATCGTTTCGCTGGTGGAGAACGCCGATGCGGACTGGTCCTTCGGCCGTGGCAGGGCGCAATTCCTGACCGGGGAGCTTTAGGCCCCCGCAGCCTGCTCGCGATCAACCGCGCACATTTCTTACAGGTGGTGCCATGTCCAATCCTCTGCTGTCCCTGTTGAACATCGAACTTGCGATCATTCAATCGCCCATGGTTGGCGTTTCCACCCCAAGACTGGCGGCTGCGGTGTCCAATGCCGGTGCGCTGGGTTCCATAGGCATCGGTGCGAGCAGCGTCGAACAGGCGCGGGCCATGCTGCGAGAGACGGCGGCGCTGACGGACAAGCCCTTCAACGTCAATCTGTTTTGCCACCAGCCTGCGGTGCATGACGCTGTTCGGGCCTCTCAATGGCTGAACGACCTGACTCCTTTTTTTGCCGAGTTCGGCGCCGTTGCGCCTGCCTCGCTGCGTGAGATCTATACCTCATTCGTCGAAGACCCCGACATGCTGCAGATGCTGTTGGAAGAAAAACCGGCGGTGGTCAGCTTCCATTTTGGCTTGCCCCCGCAACCGGCGATCGATGCCCTCAAGGCTGCTGGCATCCGCTTGTTGTGTTCGGTGACCAACCTGGCCGAAGCGCGGTTGGCCGAGCACGCCGGGGTGCATGCCCTGGTGGCTCAAGGTTACGAAGCCGGCGGGCATCGCGGGGTCTTCGAGCCCGGGCAGGACACTGAAATGGGGACTTTCGCGCTGGTGCGTATGTTGAGCGCTGAATGCCGCCTGCCGGTGATTGCGGCGGGGGGCATCATGGACGGCGCAGGCATCAAGGCCGTCCTGCAACTGGGGGCCAGTGCCGCACAGTTGGGTACAGCGTTTATCCTCTGCCCGGAATCTTCCGCCAACGGCGCTTATCGTGAGGCCCTCAAAGGTCCGCGAGCACACCAGACCCAGGTCACCAGCGTGATTTCCGGCCGTCCCGCCCGGGGCATGGTCAATCGCAACTTCACGTGCCTGGAGGCGACTGGCACGCTGCCGGATTATCCGTTCACTTATGACGCCAACAAGGCGCTCAACGTGGCAGCCGGCGCCCGCGGCAACACCGACTTTGCCGTGCAGTGGGCCGGGCAGGGGGCACCACTGGCCCGTGAAATGCCGGCTGCGGCATTGGTCAAACTGCTGGCCGCGGAAATGACAGTTGACTCGATATAAGGGCTTTTCAGCTGCGGGCTGCATGTACCGGCGGTCGGGTTGGCGGAATCTTCTGCGACAGCCGTACTCGACCGTTCGATCAGCAATGGCTTTTCAATGGCGGTGATTTCCGCCCGGGGCACTCGCAATGATATCGGTCGAAGACTTCAGGACCCAATCCCACGCACTACTGATCGAACTGGACGCCGCCACGATGGGCATGATGGTGCTGGTTTCCTCCAGATGCGTTTCAGGGCCGGCGTGGGACGATGCGACCAAGAGACATCACGATGCCTATGAGATCTGGAATGCCTTTCTCAATGTGCCTGATTCAACCCAGAACCCGGCTGCTCACTGACATCCATCACCCCCAGTCCAAGGACGATTTCCGGGCGACCTCGCGCTTCAGCGCAACGATCGGAACGCCGTGCGCAGTTCCTCGGTAAACAACTGCGGCTGTTCCCATGCCGCGAAGTGGCCACCCTTTTTCGCCTGGTTAAAGTAGATCAGGTGGCCATAGGCGCGCCTGGCCCAGCTTTCCGGCGGGTAATAGACGTCATCCGGAAACACCGTGACGGCCACCGGCAGCGTGATCTCGCTGGTCTTCTGTGCGCTTGAAGACAGCGGGCTGCGACCCATGTTCTCCCAGTAGAGCCGCGCTGCCGAAGCGCCGCTGTTCGTCAGCCAGTACAACGTCATGTCATCCAGCACCTGATCCCTGGTCGGCGACTGCCGAGGGTCGGCGCCGTACGTCCATTTGGCAAAACCTGGATGCACCAGCATCAGCGCCGCGAGAAAGGCCGGCGAGTCCGTCGCGCCGTAGCCCATCATCTGCGGCCGCGCCGCCATCATCGTGCTGTAGGCCAGGTTGCCCTGTTTGACGAGAGTGGCGACGGCGTCGTAAGTCGCGCGCTCTTCCTCGGAGAATCCCGCCGGTGCCGGCCCGCCGACAGCCAGAGCCGCGCCCGCTTCCGGTGGAATCGTCGCCGGCAGATTGAGATGAATGCCGCGCAAACCCGCCGGTGCCTGGCGCGCCATCGCGCTGGTGATCGGGCCACCCCAGTCGCCCCCCTGGGCTACGTAGTGGGTGTATCCCAGCGCTGCATCAGCTGCGCCCAGATCCGCGCGATGTGGTCCGGGTCCCAACCGGTGCCACCCGGCTTGCCAGAGAAGCCGTAGCCCGGAATGGACGGAATCACCAGATCGAATGCATCGGCAGCATTGCCCCCATGTGTGGCTGGATCGGCCAGTGGGCCGACGACCTCGACGAACTCGAACACCGAGCCTGGCCAACCGTGGGTCATGATCATTGGCAGCGCGTTCGGACTGGGCGAGCGCACCCAGATGAAATGGATATCGACCCCGTCGAGGGTGGTCATGTACTGCGGCAACGCATTGAGCTGCGCCTCCGCCTTGCGCCAGTCGTAGTCCGTGCCCCAGTAGCGAACCAGCGCCTGCAACTGCGCCAGCTGCGCCCCCTGTGAGCGATCGGCAACCGTCTCCTTGTCCGGCCAGCGGGTCGCCAGGAGGCGGGCGCGCAGATCGGTGAGGTCCTTTTCCGCAATGGCGACGTGGAAAGGGCGGATGGCGTTGGCGTCCTCGGTGGGCGCGGCACTGGCGAGGGGCGAAATGGACAGCGAAAGAACAGCCAGAACGACCGCGAACAGGTGCTTCATCTTCACTTCCTCGGTTGAGGGGCGGATGAGTTCACTCGTGATCAGCATAGCATCAGTGAAGAAGGGGTCTTTCAGCCCGTGCACAGGGCGCATCGTTTTTTAGCTTGATGGAGTGGATCGGCAGAACCGCACATCGGGGTTCTGCCGCCACTCTCAGTCACTCACGCACGTTCTGGTACAGCATCAACCGCGAAGTCTCATGCATACCCCGAGTCAACTCGACCAGACGCTTGAACTCATCAGGGTTTTTATCTGCCACGTTGTCCAGCGGCGTTTTCGAAGCCAGGTCGTGCAGCGTCGGCGAGCTGCCGTCGTGTTCCATCTGCACCATATAGTGCTGAGTGACGCCGGCAATCAACGGGAAGGTGCCTTCGCGCAATACCAGCGGCACCACACGCTCTCCCTCGGGTGCAGGTTGCTGGATGTCGCGGCCCATGCCGCTGTTGCGGAATTCGAGGCCGGCCATGCCGGCGACGGTGGGCAGCAAGTCCACCAGGCCCACGGCTTCCTTGACGTTACGCGTGCCGAGCAGGCCCGGTGCGTGGATGATCATCGGCACCGCGTTGCTTTCCAGGCCCAGTTGCTCGTAGGCCGGGGCCAGGAACGGGATCTGGGCGATGCGGGTGTTGTGGTCGCCAAACAGCACGAAAATGGTGTTGTCGTACCAGCCGCCGGCCTTGGCGATTTCCATCAGGCGACCGATGTTGAAGTCCAGCAGGCGCACGGCGTTGTACTGTTCGACACTGCGCGATCCGGCAGCCTGGACTTCGGCCAGGGTAGGGTGCTTGACCTCGAAGCCGTCATTGGTCTTGGGAATGGTGAAGGGGCGGTGGTTGCCGGCCGTCTGCACGTAGGCGAAGAACGGTTTGTCCTTGGGCAGCGCTTGCAGGATCTGGTCGGTTTCCTTGAACAGGTCGAGGTCGGAAATGCCCCAGACATCCACCACCGGGGACTTCCAGTCGCGCTCTTCGAACAGGCGAACGCCGTCGATGCTCTGTCGGATCAGGGCATTCATGTTGGCCCAGCCGGAGTTGCCGCCGATGGTGTAGAGCTTCTCGTAACCGGTGAAGGCGTTGATCAGGGTGTGCTGTTTGGTGATCAACGGATTACGGGTCGCGGTTTCCTGGCGAGTGACGTCAGGTACTCCGCTGATGCTGGCCCAGACGGTTTTCGCGGTCCCGGTCACCGGCACGTAGAAGTGCTCGAAGAACCAGCTCTGCGTGGCCAGGCGATCGATGTTCGGGGTCGGATTGATCGGGTTGCCATAGGCGCCGACGGCGCTGGTGCCCAGGGATTCGAGCATGACGAACATCACGTTCGGTGGGCGGTTGCCCGGTACTTTGTAAGGTTGCGGCGCCTGGTGACGGACGAAATCAAGGCGTTGCGGGTCAGGTTGTGCGACCCCCAGGTACTTGGCCATGACGGGATAGTGTTGGCGCACCTGCGCTTCGTCGTAGCGCGACTGGCCGACCTTGACCGTGTCGTAAAGGAAAATCACCGGGTTCAGGCCCAGTGCGGCGACCTGGTTGTTACCCGAGAAGAACGCGTCGCTCCAGCGCAACGGCACCGGGTTTTCCAGGTTCATGTTCTCGACACGGCCCAGAATGCCCAGCAACACCACCACCACCATCACCGCGCTGCCCCAGGTGACGGAGAGCGGGTGAATGACTTTGCGCGGGCGGTCCAGGGTCACGCGTTCCAGGCGCACCAGAGCCAGGGTCACCAGGGCGACGGTCGCCAGCCAACCCAGTGAAATCCAGATCACCGGGTAGGTCTGCCAGACCATGTCCCGGGAGATTTGCGCATCTTCGATAAAACGCAGCACGGTGGCGTTGATTCTGACGCCCAGGTACGCGTAATGGCCGAAATCGCCGATGTAGATCAGCAGCATGACGCTGAAGATCGCGGCCAGGTACACCCGTGCGATGCGGCGCAGCAGGCGGCTGGTGGTGAGGTTCCAGCGCGGGACCCACGCCAGCAGCGCCACTGGCAACATCACCAGGATGGCCAGGCGCAGGTCGAAACGTAAGCCGATCCCCAGGGTTTCCAGCACGGCCGGTTCAGCGCTCAACGCGTTGGCGTCAAAGCCGGAAAAGCCGAAGAAGAACACCACCCGCAGCAGTGCAAACAGCACAAACGCAATGGCTATTGCGCCCAGCCAGTAATGTAAACGTCTCGATTGCAGCCAACCCATCCATGTTCCCCTAAAAAATTCGTGAATCTAGTTTCGCACTGAGCCGCGCAGCGAGTTCAGCCAGCCAAAGGTCCGGCGCACGGCCAACACCAGCAGTGCCAGGCAGCAATACAGGCCCAGCAGCGGATCAACCAGGTAATCCCAATAATTGTGCGAGGGCTTGATGCCGGCGATGAACGCCAGGGTCGCGCCGGCCAGCATCACGACGGCCAGATAGCTGCGCAGGTAAAACAGGGCCATCGTCAGCACGGCGACGAACACCAGCATCGGGCGCGGGCTGAAGCCGAGCCGATACGGGTCCAGGTCACTCAAGCCCAGGGTGGCCGGGTACAGCGCCAGGGCCATCACCGCGAAGAGGACCAATACCCCGGTTTGACCGTGCTGCGCGGGCGGCAGGAAGTCCATTCGACGCAAGCAACCCCAGGCCATGAACACCAGGGTCGTGACCGCAAGGTCATCGATGTGGCTGCGCAAGTACGCGGCCAGGGTCAAGCCGTCCAGCGGGATAAAGCTGACAGCCAGCAAAGCGAGCAATAGCGCGACGCGCCAGGCCTTGCTCAAGCCAAAAGACGGCAACAGCAGGAAGAGGATCATTGCGAAGCTGATATGGGCTTGCCAGAGGTTGATCATGGGGCGCGCTCCGACAGCCAGGCATCGTTGAAAGTCACGTGTTTGATGAAGGTGTTGTTCCAGGAATACACCAGGTGATACAGACCGTCGGGACTGCGGATGAAGTAGGGGTACTCATATTCGAATTCGCAGCCCTGGCTTTTGCAGACACGGGTGTCGAGGTTGCTCAGGAACTGGGCTTCCAGCGGTTGGCGGAGCGCGCCACTGGAACCGCGAAACTCCTGGCCGATGATTTCCTTGTAGGCCTCGGGTGAAAACGGCGCACCCAAGGGGTCAGGTGATTTGTCCAGGTCCCGAAGCGAGCGCCAATCGTCCATCTCCGCGTCGGTACCGTACAGGCTCAGCTTGAAGCGCCCCTCCTGCAGGTCATTGAGCGCTACCAGCAACCCGTGTTCGGGGGTCGCGACCGCCGCCAACGAGGAGTTCGGATTCGATGGATCGAGCGGGTAGGGTTCGCTCCAGGTTTGCCCGGCATCTTCAGTGCGGGTCGCCAGCACCCGGTGGTGGACGTTGCCGGCGTAGCGCAGCAAGGCCACACCGCGCTGCCCATCCAGTGGAACCACCGTGGGTTGCAGGGAGTTATTACCGTGGCTGATGCGGTATTTATCGATCACATCGCCGTCTGCACTCAAATACAGGTACTCGGCAAACTTGCCGAGAAACTCGTGATAGACCGGCAGGCCGATCGAGCCGTCGGCATGAAACACCGGTGCCGAGCGGACCAGGGTGCTGATATTAAGGAAGGGTGAAGTGATCAATTGGCGCGGTTCGGACCACTGCCGACCAAAGTCGTCCGAGACCATCACATTGACCGCACTGCCGGCCCAGCCGCCCATGGACACAGACACGTAGAACAGCCAGAGGCGATTGTCCGGCGCGAGTGCGACCACCGGGTTACCCAGCTTGCGAATGTATTTGCGGGTGCCCTGCTGGGTCGAGTCACGCGTCGCCAGGACCTGTTCCGCACCCCATTCACCGGAGTTGGCGTCGAAGCGGGCGGAGCGCACCTGCACGTCGGAGGCGCCTTCGCGACTGCCGGCGAACCAGACCGCCATCAGGCTGCCGTCAGGCAAGGCGGTGACCGCCGAGGAATGCACGAAGTCCACCAGCCCGGACGAGGCGAACCGGCTGGTATAGATGGGCTTGGCCACTTTATCGGCCGCCGCCATGACCGGTTTCATCAGGGCAAAGGAAGAGTGAACGGGGGCCGGATGGGTGAACCATGCGCCCGCAAACAGGCAGGCAAGGGCAAGGTAGGCACCGAAGGCGGGAAGATTGGGAAGTTTGATGCGCATAATAAAGGCAGAAGAGCATCTCGTGGCCCGGGCAAGCGCCGTAACCTATCACTAGTAGTCGACATCCCGGTGTTTAACGAGCCGTTGAATTGTAAGCAAATATTTGTAGGATTTTTTCCGGCCGAAACCGGTACGTGCGACACCTTCTAGGACCAGTGTTTGCGGCGTTTAACCGGTGTTTGACCGTCAGTCTGAAACATCGTTTGCGCAGACTAAACATCGCTGGGTTTCGTCCATTTCTTGCCGTTGCTGCATCTTTTGGCCGTTCCCGGATCTCGTTCATTGATCTTCGCCAGCGCCTGGGGGTTTTTCCCGTTGCGCAACAGGCTCAACAGCACCGAGGCCAGGATGATGCCGGCGACCAGCCCCAGCGACCATTGGATCGGCACATGAAACCACGGCATGAGCAACATCTTGCCGCCAATGAATACCAGGACGATCGCCAGCCCGTATTTGAGCAGATGGAAGCGCTCCGCCATATCGGCGAGCAGGAAGTACAGGGCGCGCAAGCCCATGATCGCAAAGATGTTGGAGGTGAACACGATGAAGGGATCGGTGGTGATGGCGAGGATCGCCGGGATGCTGTCGACCGCGAATATCAGGTCGCTGGCCTCGATCAGGACCATCACCAGAAACATCGGCGTCGCCCAGCGCACGCCGTCCAGCCGCACGAAGAACCGCTCGCCGTGAAAGCCATCGGTCACGCGCAAATGACGTCGCAGCCAGCGCAGTAACGGGTTCCTGGCCAGGTCGGGCTGCTGGTTGGCGAAGATCAGCATCTTGACCCCGGTGATCATCAGGAACGCGCCGAAGACATACAGCAGCCAGGCGAATTGCGACACCAGCCAGACCCCGGCGAAAATCATCAGGGTGCGCATCACGATGGCGCCCAGCACGCCATACAGCAGGACTCGGCGCTGTAACTCCGGCGGCACGGCGAAGTAGCCGAAGATCATGACGAAGACGAACATGTTGTCGATCGACAGCGATTGCTCGATCAGGTAGCCCGTGAGGAATTCAAGGGTCTTGCGCTGGGCGACCTGCGCGCCAAAAGTGTCGTTCAGGTACCACCAGAGCAGGGCGGCGAAAGCCAGCGCCAGGCCGCTCCAGGCGATGACCCAGGCCAACGCCTCGCGGACGGACACGCGATGCGCCTTGCGTCCGCCGAACACGAAAAGGTCCAGCGCCAGCATGCAGACGATGAAGGCGATGAAGCTGGCCCACATCCAGGGTTCGCCGATGTTCATGGGGGACATGCGATTATTCCCGACTGATCGAGGCAGGTGCAGCTCATGCTATCGATCAGGTTGCATCAGGAAAAATCGTTTATTTTTTGCTGACCCTTCGTTTTTTTCGAAGTGTTGTTGGCCTCGGCGACTGGCCCGTCATGGCACGCCATGCCTCCTGCATGGCGTCTATTCCCATCCCGGGTTCATGGTCATGGACAAACAGACAGTCGTACTCAAATCCGCGCCAGCGCCTGGGCCAGGTCCGCCCGCAGGTCTTCGACATCCTCGACCCCCACCGACAAACGCACCAGCGCATCGCCGATGCCCAGCTGCGCACGGGTCTCGGCAGGAATGGTCGCGTGGGTCATGATCGCCGGGTGTTCGATCAGGCTTTCCACGCCGCCCAGGCTTTCGGCCAAGGCAAAGATCTGCACACTTTCGAGGAAGCGCCGGGCACCGGCCAGGTCGCTGTTCAGGTCGAGGGAAATCATCCCGCCAAAACCGCGCATCTGCTGCCGCGCCAGTTCGTGCTGCGGGTGCGATGGCAGGCCCGGATAATAGACCCGCGCCACCTGGGGCTGCCGCTCCAGCCATTGCGCCAGTTCCAGTGCGTTGCTGCAGTGACGCTCCATGCGCAGTGCCAGGGTTTTCACCCCGCGCAGGGTCAGAAAGGCATCGAACGGCCCGGCGATAGCCCCCACCGCGTTCTGCAGGAAACCCAGGCGCTCGGCCAGTTCGGCGTTCTGACCGACCACGGCGATGCCGCCGATCACGTCGGAGTGGCCGTTCAGGTACTTGGTGGTCGAGTGCAGCACGATGTCGAAGCCCAGTTCCAGCGGGCGCTGGATCCACGGGCTGGCAAAAGTGTTGTCGGCCACGCAGATGATGTCGCGGTCGCGGCAGATGCGCGCGATGGCCGACAAGTCAGTGAGGCTCAGCAGGGGATTGCTCGGGGTCTCGACCATGACCATGCGCGTGTCGTCCTGCAGCGCCGCTTCGAAGGCCGCCAGGTCCGAGAGGTCGACGAAGCTGAAACGATGCCCGGCACTGCGCCGGCGCACCTTGTCGAACAGGCGGAAGGTACCGCCGTACAGATCGTTGCCGGAGACGATGTGCGCGCCGGTGTCGAGCAATTCGAGCACCGTGGAAATCGTCGCCAGCCCGGAGGCGAAGGCGAAGGCCTGGCTGCCGCCTTCAAGGTTCGCGACGCAGCGCTCCAGGGCAAAGCGCGTCGGGTTGTGCGAGCGCCCGTAGTCGAAGCCCTTGTGTACGCCGGGGCTTTGTTGCAAGTAGGTGGAGTTGGCGTAGATCGGCGGCATCAGCGCCCCGGTGGTCGGGTCCGGCACCTGCCCGGCGTGGATCACGCGGGTGGCGAAGGCGCGGGTTGCAGCGTGTTCATCGTGTTGACTCATGTCAGGGCTCTCCGTAAGTGATTGAGCAGGTCGACCCGGGTAATCAGGCCGTGGAAGCCCGACGCGTCGGCGATGATCGCCACCAGCCCGCGGTCAAGCTCGGCTTGCAGCTGGGCCAGACTGGCGCCGGGCGGCAGGGTTTGCACCTTGTCCGTCATCGCGCTGGCCACGCTCATGCGAAAGTGCGAGGGATCTTCCTGCATGCCGAACAGGATGTCGGACTCGTCGATCACGCCGACCAGCCGTTGGCCGTTCACCAGCACCGGCAGTTGCGACACATCCGCCAGGCGCATGCGCTGGAAAGCGGTGAGCAGGGTGTCGTCCGGGCCGACGCTGATCACCCGGCCATCCTCGAAGCGCCGCGCGATCAGGTCGCGCAGATCGTCATAGTGCTTGTACTGCAGCAGGCCCTGATCGTTCATCCACTGGTCGTTGTAGACCTTCGACAGGTAGCGGGTGCCGGTGTCGCAGACGAAGCTCACCACCCGTTTCGGCTCGGTTTGCTCGCGGCAGTAACGCAGCGCCGCGGCCAGCAGGGTGCCGGTCGAAGAGCCGCCGAGAATGCCTTCGGCGCGCAGCAACTGGCGGGCGTGATCGAAGCTTTCTTCGTCGCTGATCGAATAGGCCTTGCGCACACTGGACAGGTCGGCAATCGAGGGAATGAAGTCTTCACCGATGCCTTCCACCGCCCATGAGCCGGGCGTGCCAAGGGTGCCGCTGCGGCTGTACTCGGCCATGACCGAGCCGACCGGGTCGGCCAGCACCATCTCCAGGTCCGGCTGCACGCGGCTGAAGAATCGGGTCAATCCGGTCAGTGTGCCGGCGGAGCCGACGCCGACGACGATGGCATCCACATCATGTTGGGTCTGCGCCCAGATCTCCGGCGCGGTGCTGCACTCGTGGGCCAGCGGGTTGGCCGGGTTGTTGAACTGATCGGCGAAGAAGGCATCGGGGATGTCCTGCGCCAGCCGCGCGGCAACGTCCTGGTAGTACTCGGGATGGCCCTTGCCGACGTCGGAGCGGGTGATGTGCACTTCGGCCCCCATGGCCTTGAGGTGCAGGACCTTCTCGGTGGACATCTTGTCCGGCACCACCAGCACCACCCGGTAGCCCTTGGCGCGGCCGACCAGGGCCAGGCCCAGGCCGGTGTTGCCGGCGGTGGCTTCGACTATGGTGCCGCCCGGTTGCAGACGGCCATCGCGTTCGGCGGCATCGATCATCGCCAGCCCGATGCGATCCTTGATCGAACCGCCGGGGTTTTGTGATTCAAGCTTGAGAAACAGGGTGCACGGGCCGGTATCGAAGCGGCTGATACGCACTAACGGCGTATTGCCAATCAGTTCGAGCACGGCGGGGCGGGAGTCGTTCGGCATGTTGTCACCTCGCTGCAAAAATCTGCACTGGATGGGACAGCAACCCGCGGCGAGTTCTCGCGCGCCGGTCGCAAGCAAATGCGTCGTTTGGAACATAGGCCGGGATTGCCCCACTCGCAACCGCGCACGGCCAATTGGTCACCTCTTCGCTGAAATCACGGAGCTTGCCGTTAGTCACCTGTAGGAGCCGGCTTGCTGGCGAAGGCGGCCGTGAGTACGCCTTCGCC
>NZ_MULM01000077.1:0-17765 GCF_002029345.1 Pseudomonas sp. VI4.1 | reverse complement strand
GCTTGCTCGCGATGGACGTTAACGATAACGCGTGTTTACTGGTTAAACGCGGCGCTCTTGAGTCCATCGCGAGCAAGCTCGCTCCTACAGCGAAGGCCGCGCCACGGTCTCAAGCCCTCACCGCTGCGTGGCAATCCAGATCAACAACCCCGCCTGAAACACCGCAAACGCCACCAGACAAGTAATGGTAAACCGCAGCCCGGCGTCATCGCGTTGGTACTGGCTGACTTTTTCCTCGTGTTGCCTGAGCTTCACTGCCTGCTCGGCCAGGTTCTGCTCAGCGTGCTGCAGCATCTGCGCCGCTTCGATAATCTCCACCCCCTGCAGCTTCTCGACGTTCCAGTCACCCAGCAGATCGCCAACCCGCACTTCTTTGACGCGGCCCTTCAAATGCTGGGGGTCGGCGTAGACCACATCAAAACCCTGCATCCGCAGAAAATGATCGCGGCGCAGACGGGTGTCTTCAATCAACGCGTCTTTGTTGTTCAGGTCGGTGCCGTCGACGGTGTAGCCAGGCCAGCGCTGCTTCACCCAGCCAATGCCTTGGGCCGCCATGAAGCGGCCGAGCCCGCGGTTCATCGGCTCGATCTGCAAGCCACTGTCCGGGCTGACATGCACCCGTTGGGTGCGGTGATCGACCCATATGTCCAGATGATTCTGTTCCTTGCGCACGCGCTGGCCGGGCAGGGTGATGCGCATGCGCATCAGGCTGTGTGCCTCGCCATGGCGCTGCGCATAACCGAATTCGACAAAGCGCAGCGGGCGGGCGCCGGTCGTGCGGTCGGTTTGCAGCGGTGCCAGGCGCAGCAGCTGCGATGCTCGACGTCGACGTCTGCCCACGGCAGCTCGACCACTGGCGCAGCCTCTGTTTCAGCGGTGGTGTCGGGTGAAGCCGGGGTATCAGTCATAACGGCGAGATCCTGTCCAAGCCCTGCTTGTCGCCAGTCATAGCGCTGGCGACAAAGGCTTATCGGCCGTTTTGTTCAGGACTGGAGGGCAGGCGGCGCCTAACGGGTGCGAAGCCCGTCGATAAATCCGATGATTCGCGTGCCCAGTTCGGCCGCCAGCGGCAATTGCGGATCCTTATAGGACGCCAGTTGCCGTTTTACGTCGTTGGGCACGATGCGCATCACATGGTTCATGCCCTCGATGAGTGCCAGTTCGGCGTCCGGTTTGGCGGCCTTGAGCAACCGGGCGTCATTCACACCGACCTGGATATCGTTGCTGCCCTGGATGATCAGCGCCGGCATCTTCAACTGGCCAAAGGCTGCCGCGGGGTCCTGACGGAACAGCGAAATCAGGTATGGCTGCACGCTCGGGCGGAAAATCACCTGCAATTGCGGCGGCACGTTGTCGTCGGTGCGGCCGGACTTGAGGCTGTCGAGCAGTTCGTTGCTGCGCAGCATCAGGGGCGGCGGCAAGCGATTGCTCAGTTGCTGGCGCAATACCTGGTCGACCGGTCGCGCGCTGCCGGACATGGAAATCACCGCGGCGGCGTCGAGGCTCGGCGCGGCGAGGCTGGCGATCAAGGCCCCCTCGCTATGGCCGAGCAGGATCAGTTGGCCAAAGCGCGGATCGGTTTTCAGCTGGCGGCCCCAGGCCTCGGCGTCGGCCACATAGGCTTCCAGCGACAGGTTACGTTCGTCGGGGGTCGCCGCGAGGCTCGCCGCCACGCCGCGCTTGTCGTAACGCACGCTGGCGATGTTGTGTTTGGCCAGGACCCAGGCCAGACGCTTCAGGCTGTCATTGCGTCCGCCGTCGGGGTTATTGCCATCGCGATCGGTCGGACCGGAGCCGGAAATGATCAGGACGACCGGCACGGGCTGGTCGGATTTTGGCAGCAGCAACGAGCCGAAAAGCTCGCCGGTGCCGGTATTCAGACTGATGGGCCGTTGCAGGACAGTGGCCTGCACAAAGCCGGTAAACAGGGTAAGGCTCAAGGCTAGAACTCGCAGCATCATCACGCCATCATGAACAAGGTGCCGATTGGACTCGCGGGCACCCGTAAGGTTCGAGGATGAACTACTTGGGTAGCCTGCGTATACTGGCGCGCATTACGTATTCAGGTTCGATTTAACGGAGCGTCCCGCATGTCCGGCAATACCTACGGCAAGCTGTTCACTGTCACCACCGCTGGCGAAAGCCATGGTCCGGCGTTGGTCGCCATTGTCGACGGCTGCCCGCCGGGGCTGGAGATCTCCCTCGACGATTTGCAGCGCGACCTCGATCGCCGCAAACCCGGCACCAGCCGCCACACCACCCAGCGCCAGGAAGCCGACGAAGTCGAGATCCTGTCCGGCGTGTTCGAAGGTCGCACCACCGGGTGCGCCATTGGCCTGTTGATCCGCAATACCGACCAGAAGTCCAAGGACTACTCGGCGATCAAGGACCTGTTCCGCCCGGCCCATGCCGACTACACCTATCACCACAAATACGGCGAACGCGATTACCGCGGCGGCGGTCGCAGCTCGGCGCGGGAAACCGCGATGCGCGTGGCGGCCGGCGCTATCGCCAAGAAATACCTGGCCACCCAGGGCATCGTCATTCGCGGCTACATGAGCCAGCTGGGCCCGATCGAGATCCCGTTCAAGACCTGGGACTCGGTGGAGGAGAACGCGTTCTTCAGCCCCGACCCGGACAAAGTGCCGGAGCTGGAAGCCTACATGGACCAGCTGCGCCGCGACCAGGATTCGGTCGGCGCGAAGATCACCGTGGTCGCCGAGGGCGTGATGCCAGGTCTGGGCGAGCCGATTTTCGACCGTCTCGATGCCGAACTGGCCCATGCGCTGATGAGCATCAACGCGGTCAAGGGCGTGGAAATCGGCGCCGGTTTCGCCAGTGTCGCCCAGCGCGGCACCGAACACCGCGATGAAATGACCCCGCAAGGTTTCCTCAGCAACAATGCCGGCGGCATTCTCGGCGGCATTTCCTCCGGCCAGCCGATCGTCGCGCATCTGGCGCTGAAGCCGACCTCGAGCATCACCACGCCGGGCCGTTCCATCGACATCCACGGCAACCCGGTGGAGGTCGTCACCAAGGGCCGTCACGACCCCTGTGTCGGCATCCGCGCCACGCCGATTGCCGAAGCGATGATGGCCATCGTGCTGATGGATCACCTGCTGCGTCACCGCGGGCAGAACGCCAATGTGCAGGTGAGCACGCCGGTGCTGGGTCAGCTTTAATGGCTCATCTCACAGCCGCTGCAGTCTGACGACGGTGGCGGCGCTCCCGTACTGGCGGCTCTCCAGTTTCTATCTGTTTTATTTCGCCTTGCTCGGTTCGACGGCGCCGTTCCTGGCGCTGTACTTCGATCACCTGGGCTTTTCCAGCGCCCGTATCGGCGAGCTGGTGGCGATCCCGATGTTGATGCGCTGCGTGGCGCCGAACATCTGGGGCTGGCTCGGTGACTACACCGGTCAGCGCCTGGCCATCGTGCGCTTCGGCGCAGTCTGCACCTTGCTGACGTTCTCCCTGATTTTCGTCAGCAAGACCTACGCCTGGCTGGCGATGGTCATGGCCTTGCACGCCTTCTTCTGGCACGCGGTGCTGCCGCAGTTCGAAGTCATCACCCTGGCGCATCTGGAGGGGCAGGCATCCCGCTACAGCCAGATCCGGTTGTGGGGGTCCATCGGCTTCATCATCACTGTGGTCGCGCTGGGCCGGCTGTTCGAATGGCTCAGCCTCGACATCTATCCGGTGGCGCTGGTGCTGATCCTGGCCGGGATCGTGGTCAGCAGCCTGTGGGTGCCGAACGCACAACCGCCACAGGGGGAGCGATTGGCGGGGGACGGTTTTCTCAAGCAATTGCGCAGCCCCGGGGTATTGGCGTTTTACGCCTGCGTGGCGCTGATGCAGTTGAGCCACGGGCCGTATTACACCTTCCTGACCTTGCACCTCGAGCGACTCGGTTACAGCCGAGGCTTGATCGGCATGCTGTGGGCCGTCGGCGTGGTCGCCGAGGTCCTGATGTTTCTGGCCATGAGCAAGATCCTCGCGCGCTTCTCCGTGCGGCGGGTGCTACTGGCGAGTTTTCTGCTGGCGGCGCTGCGTTGGTTGTTGCTCGGCTCGTTTGCCGAGTATCTGTGGGTATTGCTGTTCGCCCAGGTCCTGCACGCGGCCACCTTCGGCAGCTTCCATGCGGCGGCCATCCAGTTCGTGCAACGCAGTTTCGGCGCCCGCCAGCAAGGGCAGGGGCAAGCGTTGTACGCGGCACTGGCCGGCACCGGCGGCGCAGTGGGTGCGTTGTACGCAGGCTATAGCTGGAACGCCCTCGGGGCGACATTGACCTTTAGTATTGCCAGTCTCGCCGCTTTCGCGGCTGCCGTTATGATTGCGACATGCATGCAAGAGGACCGGCCATGAGCCTGTCCTGTGAACAATCGAGGAACCAACCATGAGCAGCCTGTCCGTTTACCCTGTCAGCAGTCCGGAACTGCCGAACAAGGTACTGACCCACTTCGACGACATCGCATCGACCCTGGCCGAACAGGGTGTGCGCTTTGACCGCTGGCAAGCGGCGACCAAGCTCCAGCCCGGCGCCAGCCCGGAAGACATCATCGGCGCGTACCAGGCGCCGATCGACACGCTGATGACGGAAAAGGGTTATGTCAGCGTTGATGTGGTCAGCCTGAGCAGCGATGACCCGCAATCAGCCGAGCTGCGCGCCGGGCTTCTCGAGGAACACCGCTTCGATGAGGATGTCGTGCGTTTTTTCGTTGCCGGTCGTGGCTTGTTCAGCCTGCATATCGGTGATTACGTCTACGCGGTGCTTTGCGAGAAGAACGACCTGATCTCAGTCCCGGCCGGTACTCCCCACTGGTTCGACATGGGTGAGCATCCACATTTCGTCGCGATCCGCCTGTTCAACACCCCGCAAGGCTGCGAGGCCAACTTCACCGGCGAGGACACCGCCAGTCGCTTCCCGTTGCTTGAGGATTGAGTATCGGCCGACCCGGCTCTCTGATCCGCATGCAATCCAAACTGTAGGAGCTGGCTTGCCAGCGAAAACGCCCTTGAGCCATGCACCGCCCATGCGGACGCCTTCGCCGGCAAGCCGGGCTCCTACAGGGTTTGGCGTTGACCACAATTCATCGATACACCGCTGATCCCTGTAGGAGCTGGCTTGCCAGCGAAGGCGCCCTCGAGCCTTGCACCGCCCATGACGAGCCTTCGCCGGCAAGCCGGGCTCCTACAGGAGCACACAGGCCGTGAAGCGAAAGCTTTCACGGCCTGTGTGTTTGCAGCGTTACAACGGTTTACGCCGAATGATAAGTCGGCAGGGCAAACCGTTGCTGGCTTTGCAGCATGGAGATCTGCGGCAGCTCGCTGGCTTGTTCCGCGAGGTCGCGACGGATCGCGCTGATCACCCACGAGAGCTGATCGCCAGCATGCAATTGCTGGTAGGAAATCGAGCGTTTAAACACTTTGCCTTCGGTGCTGCGCAGGGTCAGCAGGATGCCACCGTCAGGACGTGGCTGGGTGGTCACTTCGAAATTGGAGAACAGGGACGAAAATTTTTCTTGAATCAGGCTCATGTCTATCGGCTCCGTTAGCACTTGATTGGCAAGCATGGAGAGGTAGTTGCAGCCTTTGTGCCAGCCTTTGTATTTTTAAAAATCCTTGTAAATCAATAAGTTAATTTCATGGTGATTTGAGCCGTTCGTGCAATCTGCATGAACGGCCATCGTGCATCCTGCATTTTGCGTGGTCGTCGCCGTTTCCATGGAACCAATCGCCACGCGCGGACTCGCGATTTCGCCCCAGCGGATCATGGATACAAAACATTGCAAAAACCGCGTGTACAGCCCCGGAAGCGCTGACGTATTTTCGGCCTCAATAAATGCCGCCCGATAATAAAAAACACCGAACGGGAGCTTCCATGAGCACGCCGCACGACACGATTACCTGGGGCATGATGCTCCGCAAACTCCCTGCCATTGCCAAAGCCATCCCCCGTGTGGTGAAAGGCATGAAAGCGGCCAACGTCAAGGACCCGGCCCAATCCTGTGGCCTGGGCTGGAGCTTCGAGCAGGCGGCCTTGCGCAATCCCGATGGCCCGGCTTTGCTGCAGGGCGACGTGGTACTGAGTTATGCACAGGTCAACCAATGGGCCAATCGCATTGCCCATCACCTGATTGCCCAAGGCATCCGCAAGGGCGATGGAGTGGCGGTGTTCATCGAGAACCGCCCGGAACTGTTGGTGACGATTCTGGCGGTGGCCAAGGTCGGCGCGATCAGCGCCTTGCTCAATACCTCGCAAACCCGCGACACCCTGGCCCACAGCCTGAACCTGGTGGCACCCGCGGCAATCATTGTCGGCGAGGAGCTGGTCCCGGCGTTTTCGGCGGTGCGCGAACGGGTGTCGATCACGCCTGCGCGCACCTGGTTTGTCGCCGATCAAGGCACCCATACCCATCCGGGCATTGCCCCCGACGGGTTCATCAACCTGATGGCGGCCAGCGTCGATGCTTGCAGTGACAACCCCGCCAGCAGCCAGCAGGTTTTTTTCGACGACCCGTGTTTCTACATCTACACCTCAGGCACCACCGGCTTGCCCAAGGCCGGCGTGTTCAAGCACGGCCGCTGGATGCGCAGTTCCGCCAGCTTCGGCATGATCGCCCTGGATATGCGCCCCGAGGATGTTGTCTATTGCACCTTGCCGCTCTATCACGCCACCGGGCTGTGCGTGTGCTGGGGTTCGGCGATCAGTGGCGCTTCAGGCTTTGCCATCCGCCGCAAATTCAGCGCCAGCCAGTTCTGGAACGATGTGCGTCAGTACCGCGCGACCACCCTCGGCTACGTCGGCGAGCTGTGCCGTTATCTGGTGGATCAACCGCCCGCTGCCGACGACAACCAGCACCGCGTGACGAAGATGATCGGCAATGGCCTGCGCCCCGGCGCGTGGCGCGAATTCAAGACGCGATTCGGCGTCAACCATATCTGCGAGCTGTACGCCGCCAGTGACGGCAACATCGGCTTCACCAACGTGCTGAACTTCGACAACACCGTGGGCTTCTCCCTGATGACATGGGAACTGGCGGCCTACGACCACGACAGTGGCTTGCCGATTCGCAACGCCAAGGGCTTCATGCGCAAGGTGGCCAAAGGCGAGCAGGGCTTGTTGCTGGCGAAGATCGACGACAAGGCGCCGCTGGATGGCTACACCGATCCGCAGAAAACCGCAAAGGTCGTGCTCCACGACGTATTCGCCAAAGGCGACCGCTACTTCAACACCGGCGACCTGATGCGCAACATCGGTTTCGGCCACGCCCAGTTCGTCGACCGTCTGGGGGACACCTATCGCTGGAAAGGCGAAAACGTCTCGACCACCGAGGTCGAGAACATCCTCCTGCAACACCCGAACATTTGCGAAGCCGTGGCCTATGGCGTGGAAATCCGCAACACCAACGGCCGCGCCGGGATGGCCGCGATCACCCCCGCCGAATCCCTGGCGACCCTGGATTTCAGCGAGCTGCTGGCCTTCGCCCGGGAGCAGATGCCGGCCTATGCCGTGCCTGTGTTCCTGCGGGTCAAAGTGAAAATGGAAACCACCGGAACCTTCAAATACCAGAAGACCCGGCTCAAGGATGAAGCCTTCGACCCCGGCAGGACCGGTGATGATCCGATTTACGCCTGGCTGCCAGGGACCGGGACTTACGTGCCGGTCACCGAGCAATTGCTTGAGGACATTCATGGCGGCAAGTACCGTTATTAATGTGGCTCTTATTGAAAGTGGCTATGACCGTCCATGAGAAAAAACAAGTGACAGCTTCGGGGCTCATCGGGAAACTGTCGCTTTGCGAATAACCGAAAGTGGAGCCCCCGATGTCAGACCAAAGCCGCCAGATGACCCCCGAAGAAGCCGCTGAATTTGCCGAACAGGTATTCAACAAGGCGCGCGAGGGCGATGCGGCCATGATGGCAGCGCTGCTGACCAAAGGCCTGCCGCCGAACCTGCGCAACCACAAGGGCGATACCTTGTTGATGCTGGCCGCTTACCACGGCCATGTGGAGACGGTAAAAGTCCTGCTCGAGCACAAGGCCGACCCGGAAATCCGCAACGACAACGGCCAGAGCCCGATTGCCGGCGCGGCGTTCAAGGGCGACCTGGCGACGGTCAAGGCGTTGGTCGAAGGCGGTGCACAGGTTGAAGGTTCGTCCTTCGACGGCCGCACGGCGCTGATGATGGCGGCGATGTTCAATCGCGTGGAAATCGTCGACTACCTGATCGGCAAGGGCGCCGATCCGAAGGCCAGGGACGCCAATGGCATCACCGCGCTGGATGCGGCCAAGACCATGGGTGCGGTGGATACCACGGCGCAGCTGCAGAAATTGCTCGGCTGATCGGCAACGTCCTCAGGCAAGCCAAACGCCTTGGCGAGGGGAGTTAAGACGCGGAATCTGTAGGAGCTGGCTTGCCAGCGAAGGCGGTGTGTCAGACGACATCGATATCAACTGACAGACCGCCATCGCTGGCAAGCCAGCTCCTACAGGTTCCGCGCTTAACCGGCTGGCATTGGGCCTGCCCCCTCGCTGCAGGAGTCCACTGACGCAAAAGGGAGTTTCCAGAAAAACCAAAGCCTCAATACACCCACACCTCAACCCGCCGATTCCTGATCCGCCCCTCGTCCGCGCTATTGGCCGCCACCGGCATCTCGGCGCCGAAGCCGCGAACCTCGCGCAACACCACTCCGCTTTTCACCAGCTCCCGGCGCACCGCCATGGCGCGCAGTTTCGACAGCAGATCGGCCCGCGCCGGGTCACTCTTGGCGTCGCCAAACCCGGCCAGCGTCACCTGTCGACGGGTCTTGCCGTGCTGCTTTATATAGTCGAGCACCCTTGAGAGGTCCTGCCGGGCCTTGTTGTCCAGGGTCGCACTGCCTTCTTCGAAGCGAAAATTGACCGACAGCCGCTGGGCGTGGCGACTGAGCGCCTGATAACCCTCGGGCATCAGCACATTCGGCGTGACCGCCATGGCCTGCACGGTCTGGGCGATAAAACCATTGGCCGCGACGATGACCTGGCCCTGGCTGCCCTGGGTGAAGGCGACCAAGGCGTCGGCCCAGGGATTGTTGCCGGTGGGCGGCAGGTAAAAGTACAGCCGACGGGACAATGGATAGTCTTCCGTGGCGATCAGGCTGTCGAGCGGCAGCATGGCCTGGGATTGGCCGTCGGCAATGGCCACGGCTTTGGCCTGGCGCACGTAGGGCAGGCCGATGAAGCCGATGCCTTGCGGGTCCAGGCTCACCGCGTCGGACAACTGCTCGCTGGATTCGAAACGTTTCGCGGTGTTGCTCAGGGTTTTCCCACGACCTGCGAGAACCAGTTCGTTGAACGTGTCATACGTGCCCGATTGGTCATCCCGCGCATACAGATGAATCGGCCCGCCACGACCGCCGAGTGCTTCCCAGGTGCTCACCTCGCCGCTGAAAATCCGCGCCAGTTGTTCGGTGTCGAGTTGATTCAACGGGTTTTGCGGATGAAGGATGATCGCCAGGCCATCGATGGCGATCACCTGCTCGGCGTCAGGTTGTTTCAGGTCGCCCAACGATTGCAGGGCTTCCCGTTCGCTGTCCTTGATCGGGCGCGAGGACGCGGCGAGATCGGCGCTGGCGTTTTTCAGGGCGGTGAAGCCGGTGCTGGAGCCGTGAGCCGCAATGTCCACCGCCACCCGGCGCCCTTGAACGGTTTCGCCGACCACCCGCAGTTCGTTGGCGGTGTCCGGCGCTTCGCGGTGAATCTTGTGCAAACCCTGCTCGCGCATCAGGCCTTCGACCAGGGCCGGGCCCAGTGCGGCGCCGATCGTATTGGAACCCTGGATGCGCAGCACCGAACCCTGTTCGGGTGTCGGCAGATCACCGGCCGAAGCCGCCTGCGCCAGGCTCGCGCAGAGCACCCACAGGAACAACACGCGCAACGTCATGCGGGCACCTTAATAAGTCGAAGAAAGTGCCGGGAGAATAAGTCAGTAAGGTGACCGAAAGATGACAGATCCATAACCCGTCTAACGCGTAGAATTGCGCTCTGGAGAAAATCTGAGGTTGCAGTGGTGGATTTACAGCGGGGCTTCGTCCTGACCCGGCATTGGCGCGACACACCGGCCGGTACGGAAGTCGAATTCTGGGTGGCGACCGATACCGGTCCCCAGCGTATCCGCCTGCCTTATCAACCTTCGGTGGCGTTCATCCCGGCGGCCCAGCGCGAGCAGGCCGAGGCGCTGTTGCAGGGGGAAAAAAACCTCGAACTGCGACCGCTGGCCTTGCAGGATTTCGAGCATCGCCCGGTGCTCGGCCTGTATTGCCAGCAGCATGGGCAACTGATGCGCCTGGAAACCACGCTGCGCAAGGCCGGCGTCGATATGTTCGAAGCCGACGTGCGGCCGCCGGAGCGCTACATGATGGAGCGGTTCATCACGGCGCCGGTGGTCTTTGGCGGCACGCCCACTGCCGAGGGCCTGCTGCTCGACGCGCAGATGAAACCCGACCCGGACTACCGACCCACGCTCCGGCTGGTGTCCCTGGACATCGAAACCACCGCCCGGGGCGAGTTGTATTCCATCGCCCTGGAAGGCTGTGGCGAGCGACAGGTCTATATGTTGGGCCCGCCCAACGGTGACCACGGCGCGGTGGATTTCCAGCTCGAATACTGTGACTCGCGAACCCTGCTGCTGAAAAAGCTCAATGAATGGTTCGCCCGCCATGACCCCGACGCGATCATCGGCTGGAATGTCGTGCAGTTTGACCTGCGGGTGCTGCACGAGCATGCCCGGCGCCTGGCGGTGCCATTGAAACTGGGGCGTGGCGGCGAGGAAATGCAGTGGCGCGAACACGGCAGCCGCAATCATTACTTCGCCGCGGCCGCCGGGCGATTGATCATCGATGGCATCGAATCCCTGCGCTCGGCGACCTGGAGCTTCCCCTCGTTCAGCCTGGAAAACGTCGCGCAAACCCTGCTTGGCGAAGGCAAGGCGATCGACAACCCTTACCAGCGCATGGACGAAATCAACCGCATGTTCGCCGAAGACAAACCGGCCCTGGCCCGGTACAACCTCAAGGACTGCGAACTGGTGACGCGCATCTTCGCCAAGACCGAGTTGCTGACCTTCCTCCTGGAACGGGCCAGCGTCACCGGTTTGCCGGCGGACCGCAGCGGCGGGTCGGTGGCGGCCTTCACCCACCTGTACATGCCGCTGATGCACCGCCAGGGGTTCGTCGCGCCCAATCTCGGCAGCAAGCCCGCGCAAGCCAGCCCCGGCGGATTCGTCATGGACTCGCAACCGGGGCTGTATGAATCGGTGCTGGTGCTGGACTACAAAAGTCTCTATCCGTCGATCATCCGCACCTTCCTCATCGACCCGGTGGGCCTGATCGAGGGCCTCAAGCATCCCGCAGACAGCGAGTCGGTGCCGGGTTTTCGCGGCGCGCGTTTTTCCAGGACCCGGCACTGCCTGCCGGCGATCGTCGCCCGCGTCGCCGAAGGCCGGGAAACCGCCAAGCGCGAGCACAACGCGCCGCTGTCCCAGGCCTTGAAGATCATCATGAACGCCTTCTACGGCGTGCTCGGCTCCAGTGGCTGCCGCTTCTTCGATACGCGCCTGGCGTCGTCCATCACCCTGCGCGGCCACGAAATCATGCTGCGCACCCGCCAGTTGATCGAAGCCCAGGGCCACACGGTGATCTACGGCGACACCGACTCGACGTTCGTCTGGCTGCGCCGCGCCCACGGCCAGCAGGAAGCGGCGCAGATCGGCCGCGCCCTGGTGGACCACGTCAACCAGTGGTGGCGCGAACACGTGCGGCAGGAATATGGCCTGGACAGTGCTCTGGAACTGCAGTTCGAGACCCATTACAAACGCTTCCTGATGCCGACCATCCGCGGCGCCGAGGAGGGCAGCAAGAAGCGCTATGCCGGGCTGGTGACCCGCGCCGACGGCAGCGATGAAATGGTCTACAAAGGCCTGGAAACCGTGCGCACCGACTGGTCGCCGCTGGCCCGGCAATTCCAGCAGGAGCTATACCTGCGCATCTTCAATCGCCAGCCTTATCAGGATTACGTGCGCGACTATGTGCGCAAGACCCTGGCCGGTGAGTTCGATGACCGACTGATCTACCGCAAGCGCCTGCGTCGCACCCTCGACGATTACCAACGCAACGTGCCGCCCCATGTCCGCGCGGCGCGTATCGCCGACGACTACAACGACCGTCAGGGCCGGCCGCGGCAGTACCAGAACGGGGGGTGGATCAGCTACGTGATCACTGTCGCCGGGCCCGAGCCGCTGGAGATCCGCAGCGCACCCATAGATTACGACCACTATGTCACCCGGCAATTGCAACCGGTGGCGGATGCGATCCTGCCCTTCGTCGACGATGACTTCTCAACCCTGATCGGTGGTCAACTAGGTCTGTTTTGAGTCCATCAACGTCAACGTCCAGGCGTCAGGAATGCCGTGGAAATACTGATCCAGTGCCCGGTTGAAGAGATTGTCTTCGCTATCGATCTGAGCGAACAGGGTCATCGAGGAGTGAAACTTGAGCTCGTCAGGGTGGCCGAAGATCGCCGCAATCGGGCGCGGCTCAATGTCCAGGACCAATTGCGTGCAGGTGCGCAGGCGCGTGCTCAACACCGGGTGTTGCAGGTAGGCCTGCGCTTCCGCGGCGGAGTGAATCGCGAAGTGACGGGACATCTCGCTGTCCCCCAGCCCGGTGAACTGCGGAAAGATGAACCACATCCAGTGGCTGCGCTTGCGGCCATCGCTCAGCTCATCCTGAACCCGTTCGAATACCGGGTTCTGCGCCTGAATGAAGCGTTGCAGGTCGAACCTGTCGAGTGGATCGGTGCTTCTCATGCGCAAGCCCTCTGACACAACCGCGATGGCTCAGACCATGGCCAGCCGTTGCTTTCGTTGTGGCGCGTGAAACGCATGGTCCAGCGCCTCCAGATCCCCGGTTTCAAGCCGCAATTGCGCGGCTTGCGCATTCAGTTGCACGTGTTCAGGGCTGACCGCCTTGGGGATGGCGATCACACCGTCCTGCCGCAGAATCCATGCCAGCGCGACCTGGGCCGGCGTCGCGTCGTGTCGGACGGCAACGTGCATGAGCGCCGGGTGGGCCAGCATCCCCCCACCCTGGCCGATTGGACAGTAGGCCATGACTGGCAGGCGATGCTGCTGGCACCAGGGCAGCAGATCGAATTCTATGCCGCGTTCTTCCAGATTGTAGAGCACCTGGTTAGTGGCGCAGGCCGGCGCGGCCAGTTCGTGCAGGTCATCCAGGTCGAAATTGGACACGCCCCAGCGGCCGATCTTGCCGGCTTCGCGCAGGCGCTCGAACGCGTCGACGGTTTCCTCCAGGGGATACTGGCCACGCCAGTGCAACAGGTACACATCAATGTAGTCGGTACCCAGCCGTTGCAGACTGCGCTCGCACGCCTGGGGGATGCCGTCGCGGCTGGCGTTGTGCGGGTACACCTTGCTGACCAGAAACACCTGGTCGCGCCTACCGGCAATGGCTTCACCCACCACTTGCTCGGCACCGCCTTCGCCGTACATTTCAGCGGTGTCGATCAGGGTCATGCCCAGCTCGATGCCCTGGCGCAACGCCGCCACCTCCTGGCTGCGCCGTGAAGGGTCCTCCCCCATGCGCCAGGTGCCCTGGCCGATGACCGGTACCTGGACGCCTGCCAGTTCGAGGGTGCGCATGCACATCTCCTTTTTTCGCTCGATGGGTACTCTTCGGTTGGCACCAGAATACCGCAGTGGTTCCATGCAAAACTCAATTATCCCGGTGTACCCGCCCCCCTGTAGGAGCTGGCTTGCCAGCGAAAGCGTCCTGACAGCCAACACATATGTTGAATGTTCTATCGCTTTCGCTGGCAAGCCAGCTCCTACAGGGTGCGGCGTACAGCGCAAGCAGCCACCAGCCGAGATCTTTTTATCCTGTCCACCACCCAGCATTTACAGACCACCGGTACTGCACTTTTCCCCGTTTCCCGGCTCTATCCCATGGCCAGCCTGCGGCGATCCCCACCGCAAGCCCATGTCCAAGTTCAAACACCCATGGTTCGAGTGTTACCCCTCATCACGATGCACACCCGCCGTTACAGCCTGCTGCTGGCCTGTTTGTCGACGCTCTGCTTCACCGGATGCACCCAGCAACAGGGCGGCGACATCATCGACCAGTTCCGCCAAGGCAAACCCCAGGAATTCCTCCAGACCAGCGTCGACCGCATGGCCACCCTGGCGATGCGCGACAACCTCGACAGCCTCTACTTGCTCATGAGCAAGCTCTACCTGCGCAACCCCGAAGAGTTGAAAAAATCCGGCTTCCTCGACGCCCGCACCGCCGGGCAGCAAGTGCGCATGGCCATCGAAATGCAACAGCCGCTGCCGACCTTGGGCGGCAAAAAAGACCTGGCGGCACTGAGCTTCGCCATGAGCCCGGAATTCCTCGGCGACCGCGTCGGCGCCTTCATCTATGCCATCGGCAGCATGCTGGTCACCGCCCACGGCAATCGTCTCGAGTTCTACATGACCGATGCGATCAACCCGACCTTCGTCAGCAACGCCGCGCGCAACATCGAGAAAGCCACTTGGATCCTCAGCCAGCGCCAGAACAAGCAGGGCGGGCCCTTGCTGTTTTCCAACGAGATTTCGGAGGAGGGCAGCAACCTGAGTTTTGCCGTGGAATTCGGCAAGATCGTCGCGCGGCTGGACCTGCTGACCCAGATGCTCGACGAGCGCTACCGGCGGATCGGCCTGAATTACGCCCAGAGCCTGCTGTTCCTCAATTTCCTGCCCGTGCAGTAACGTTGGCGGCCTGCCCCAGATCCATCAAACACCCCAACCCCCTGTAGGAGCTGGCTTGCCAGCGAAGGCGTCCTGACAGCCAGCGCATGTGTTGAATGTGACGGACCCTTCGCTGGCAAGCCAGCTCCTACAGGGGTCCGGGTACATCCATAGAGTCAGGTCGGCTGACACACCGCGTTCGCAGGCAAGCCCGTTCCCAGCGCACATAGGCATAACGATAGACCGCATCGATATAACTGGTTATAAGAAAAATCGCTATGCTGCGGGCCAGTTCTCTTATGCGATTTTTGTGGGCGTGTTAATGGAATTCGTTAACTTCGGGTTGGTGGTCGCAGGTTTGGTGGTGGGTTTCATCGTCGGCATGACCGGTGTGGGCGGCGGCTCATTGATGACGCCGATCCTGCTGTGGTTCGGTGTCAATCCGGCGACGGCGGTGGGCACGGATCTCCTGTACGCGGCCATCACCAAATCCAGCGGCGTTCTGGTTCATAAAAAGAACAACAACATCGACTGGTCAATCACCGGCTGGCTGACCCTCGGCAGTGTGCCGGCGGTGCTGATGACGCTGTGGTTCCTGAGCACCCTGCAGACATCCCCCGATGCCATGAACGCGGTGATCAAACAGGCCCTGGGCTTTGTCCTGTTTGCCACCGCGCTGGCGATTTTCTTCAAGAAGCGCTTGCTCGATTTCGCCCACAAACGCGCGGGCGGCAACTACAACCCCAGCGGCCCACGCCTGAACGGGCTGACCGTGCTGACCGGCCTTGTGCTCGGCACCATGGTCGCCCTGACCTCCATCGGTGCGGGCGCCCTGGGCACCGTGGCCCTGTTCATTCTTTATCCAATGCTGCCCACCCGCCGCCTGGTGGGCACGGAAATCGCCCACGCCGTACCCCTGACCCTGGTCGCCGGCCTCGGTCACGCGAGCATGGGCAACATGGATTGGCACGTACTGGGCTACTTGCTGGTCGGTTCGCTGCCGGGCATTTACCTGGGCAGTCACCTGACTGGCCGCATCTCCGACGAAATGTTGCGTCCTTGCCTGGCCACGATGCTGGCGCTGATCGGCTACAAACTGGCGTTCTGATCTGCGCCGCAGGCCTCAATCACTCACGGGTGAAAATTTCCAGCAGGTGCCCGTCCGGGTCATCGAAGTAGACCCGCCGGCCACCACCGTAGTCATTTATTTCGTCCAGTCGCTGCTTGCCGGGATCAGCCCACCAGGGTTGCTTTCGCGTTTGCAGACGGGCGAAGGCCGCATCGAACTCCTCGTCACCGAGCAAAAACGCATAGTGCTGGGAAGCGATCGGCGGGTCGTTGTTATAGAAATCCAGTGACACGCCGTTGTCGAGTTTAACGACCAACATCGGCCCGAAGGGCTCGGGGGCGGGCAGGCCGAGGATGTCGGCCAGATAGCTGGCCGATGCCTGCTTGTCGCAGCACCAGACGATGGTGTGGTTCAGCTGAGCGCTCATGGCAGGGGGCCTCCTTCAATCTCTACCATGAGTTAAGCACTGTTGCTTTAAACCTTCGACGTATCGCGTGCCATCACTGTGACCTCGAGCCCGTCGTCGTTCAGTTGCTCCACGATCACCCAGCCCAGTCTGGCGTAAAGCGACTGGGCCGAGTCGGTGTATAGAAAGAGCCTGGGGATTGCGAGTGCCGCCGCCTCCTCGACGATACGCGACACCAGCCCGGAGGCGATGCCCCGACCACGATGCTCGGCCTTGACGTAAACGCCTGCCAGCCAGGGAGTCAGTTCGGGCCGTGATGCCAGATCGCTCTCGATCAGCAGGGCTCCGCCGAGCAGTTGCGTACCATCAAGGGCGACCAGGACGGTGGGCACAGCACCTTTGCCGCATGCAGCACGCATACGTTCGGTTCTTGCCTGGAGGGTATCGCCGGGTTTGAATTGACCCCATTCCTTGAAATTCAGCTCGGCCAATTCCGGGATCAGAGCGGGGTGGTTGCAGAGGTAATCGATTTCCATGTTGAATTGAAGCTCCTTTGCCTTGCGCGGACGATTCAGTCGTCGCGATGGTGAACCACAATAAAGCGCCCAGAACAGCGGATCAAATACACGTTCGATCCTCATTGGTCTGTTGCGCAATGACTGCCCTGACCTAAGCTTGGGGCAGGGCGAAACATAATTGCGAAGCGTCCCCGGAACGAACGCCGCGATGCGCAATCATTAGAGCGTGGATATCAAAAAGGAGATGCGCATGCTCATCAGGTCATTGACCCTGGCTACCCTGCTGGCTTTCGCCGGTACCTTGTTCGCTGCCGATGGCGACTCACCGCTGGACATGGACAAGGGCAGGGCCCGGCCGTTGATTGTCATCGCTCCGAGTACAGTCGATCCCACATGGGTCAGCTTGAAAAAGGCACTGGGTGAGCCCGCCAACCGCAAGGGTTTCGACGATCGGAATATGGTCCTGTACAGCGTTCTCAATCTGATGGGACAGCGCGAGGGCAAAGACCTGGGGCCGCAAGAAACGGCGGCATTGATCCGCTCGCTCAAATTGGGCGCTGGCGCGAAGACCAAGGTGATTCTGGTCGGCAAGGATGGCGAAAAGAAACTGGAGCAGTCGGATACGGTCGACCTGCAGGCGATTTTCAAAACCATCGATGAATTGCCGGCGACAGAGAAAGAAGCCACGGCGCCGACACCGCCGCCGGTGAGCGAAACCGCCCCGGCCAAGGGCGCCAAGGCGACAAAACCGGCCAAACCCACCAAGCCCGCCAAGCCGCCAGAAATGCCGGACGATTGAATCCGCGCAGAACCTTATGGCGAATGGATTCCCTGTAGGAGCTGGCTTGCCAGCGAAAGCGGTCTACCAGCCAAAACTTCTGCTGAATGTGCCGCCGTCTTCGCCAGCAAGCCGGCTCCTACACGGGATCGCTGGTGTTCACCGATTTCCTGTTCACTGAAAATCCCCTGTAGGAGCTGGCTTGCCAGCGA
>NZ_MULM01000078.1:0-17976 GCF_002029345.1 Pseudomonas sp. VI4.1 | reverse complement strand
TCGGTGATCGAGAATCGCGTGGCTGCTGAGGTTCGGATCGGTTGATCGAGAATCGCGTGGCTGCTGTGGTTCGGATCGTCTGATCGAAAATCGCGTTGCCGAGGGTGGTTCGGATCGGTTGATCGAAAGCCGTGCGGCATAAATGAATGGTTTTACCGCGACACCCAACGAAAAACCCGGCCTCGTCTGCCGGGTTTTTTTATACCTGCAATAACCCGCAATTCATGGGATGCCCGGGCGATCGCCAAGATCACCGCCTTCGGTATCGACACAATCACCTGCATACAAACAGATTGGAAATCACCAAACCTGTAGGAGCCGGCTTGCTGGCGAAGGCGTCTGCATGGGTACTGCAAGGCTCGAGGCCGCCTTCGCTGGCAAGCCAGCTCCTACAAGGGATCACCGGTGTACAGATGGATTGTGGTCAACGCCGAACCCTGTAGGAGCCGGCTTGCTGGCGAAGACGTCTGCATGGGCGCTGCAAGTCTTGAGGCCGCCTTCGCTGCGGTGCGGCCAACAATAAAAATACAGGAGTTGAAGATGTCTGGACTGAACCTGCATCCCCAAGCCGCAGCCTCTCTGAACCAGTGGCACGCCATGATCCGCAAGGGTGACTTGAGCGCCTTGCCTGAACTGTTGGACCCTCAGGCGATATTCCGCTCGCCGATGGCGCACAAGCCTTACCCGGGAGCGGTCGTGGTCTCGAAGATTCTCAACACGGTCATCGAGCTGCTCGATGATTTTGTCTATCACCGGGAACTGGCAACGGCGGACGGCTTGAGCGTCGTGCTGGAATTCAGCGCCAACGTCGACGCAAAGGCGCTAAAGGGCATCGACATGATCCGCTTCAATGAACAGGGGGAAATCGTCGAGTTCGAGGTGATGGTCCGCCCCTTCAGTGCCTTGCAAGCCTTGGGCGAGCAAATGGGAAAACGCGTTGGCGCCTACCTCGCAACCCTGTAGGAGCTGGCTTGCCAGCGAAGGACGTCAACGATAACGCATTGTTCATTGGCTAAACGCGTCGCCCGTGCTGTCAGCGGTCGAACCACCACGCCCTCACGTTTAGCCCTCTCAATGCGGTTGAAAGGTCTGAAGATAAGCCAGCACATCTTCGACCTTTTCCCGATCGCTGAGCCCCCAGAAAATCATCCGGGTCCCGGGGACCACTCCCTTCGGGTTTTCGAGGTACGCGGTCAGTGTTTCGCGAGTCCAGACGATGCCGGCCGCTTTCATCGCATCGGAGTACAGGTAGTCCGTGGTGCTGCCTGAAGGCCGGCCAAAAATCCCGTTGAGCTGCGGACCAAAAGAGCCCCGCGCCGACTCCCCGACCTGATGGCAGCCACCGCAGATCCGCTTGAACAGTTTGCCGCCCGCCTCGGCATCGCCGGCCGCTTCGGCCTGGGCGCTGCAGAGTCCTGCGTTGAGCAGCAGGGTGAAGGTCAGTAAAGCGGCGTTCTTCATGTCGGTTCCAGGTGTCGTTCACAGCAAAAGCGGGCGGCTATTTCATCATGACTGGCTCCGGCACCAAAACTTAAATGCAAAAACGCCCTCCCCGGTCTCGGCGGTGAAAGCCAGTTGATCGCCTTGGGCTGCGCCTCCACGGCGAGGTGTCCGAATGATCGCGGTCGTCGGGTTTGGGGCCGCTGCGCGACCCAGCGGGAGCAAGCGCCCTCGCCACAGGGGTGCTCACCTGGCTTTCCCGCTACGTATAAGCCCCCACCACCCTCTTCACCTTCACCAACGCCTGGCGCAGCGTGTCCAGATCCACCGACCCCAACGCCAGACGGATCGCATGGGGCACATGCACGGAGATCGCAAAAGGCTCGGCAATCGAGACCGCCACCTGTTCGCGCATCAGCTCCATGGCGATCTGATCGGCCCGTGCGTCTTCCGGCAACGGCAGCCAAAGAAAATACGACGATGGATGACTGATGTAGCGAAGGCCCGCCAGCACTTGCGCGGCGATGGCTTGCCTGGCCTGCGCGTCCTTGCGTTTTTCCGCTTCCAGCTGCATGACGGTGCCATCGTCGAGCCACGTGCTCGCAATCGCTGTGAGCACGCCCGGGGTATTCCAGGTGGTGGCCCTGATCGTTCGCTCGAGGGCAGGCACCTTATCCAGGGGCGCAGCGATGAAACCTACACGCAAGCCGGTGGCGACACTTTTGGATAACCCGGACACGTAAACCGTGCGCTCGGGGGCGAGATCGGCGATCGGAGGCGGCGGGTTTTCAGCGAGGAAGGCGTACGCGGCGTCCTCGATGATGAGCAACTCATGGCGGCGCGCAATCGTCACCAGGTGCCCGCGTTGCTCGGCACTCAGCACCCATCCCAACGGATTGTGCAGCGTCGGCATGCTGTACACCGCCCGCACGCGCCGGCTCTGGCAGAGCTGTTCCAGAGCAGCGAGATCCGGCCCCTGTGCGGTCACGGGAATGGGCACGATTTCCAGGTGCAGGGCTTCGGCGAGCACCTTGAAACCGGAATAGGTCAGCGCATCGGCAGCAATCACATCACCGGGTTTGAGCAGCGCCATCATCGTCACGGCCAGCCCCTGCTGGGCGCCATTGACGATCAACACGTGCCCGGCCTCCACCGTCAATCCGCGAGCGCGCAGATGGCGTGCCACCGACGCCCGCTCATGCAATCGCCCGGCATGGGGCTGATAGCGCAGCAGCGCCTCCAGGTCACCCCCCGACGCCAGTTGGCGCAGCGCACTGCGCAACAGCTCTGCCTGCCCGGGCAGCGACGGATAGTTGAAGTTGAGATCGATCATGCCGACCGCCACGTCTTTCTGGTCGATGCCCGAACCCGGCGCCAGCGCGGTCTCCCTGACGAAGGTGCCGCGCCCGGTTTCGCCGCTGACCAGGCCCATCGCCTCGAGTTCGGCATAGACCCGGCTGGCCGTCACCAGCGCCAGGCCTTCGGTCGTCGCCAGTTGACGGTGGGTCGGCAAGCGCGTGCCGGGCAGCAGGCGCCCGGCGCGGATGTCCGCGGCAAAGCTGTCAACCAGCGACTTGTATCGGGAGCGAGGCATGGGCCGATGTATCCATGACAATATTTTGATTGTATTGATCTTCGATCATAGGATGGGTCTCTGCAAACTTTTTGAGTGTGAACGCAATGGAACGGGCATCGAAGCTGCAAAACCTGGGGATGGAAAAGACCGCCAGCGGCTGGCTCAACGGGTTCATCGGCGTCCTGATCTTCAGTGGCTCGCTGCCTGCCACGCGGCTGGCCGTGCTGGAGTTCGACCCGGTATTCCTGACGGTGGCCCGCGCCACCATCGCGGGGCTTCTGGCGCTGTGCATGTTGGTGCTGTTCAAGGAAAAGCGTCCTGTCCGAGGTGATCTTCTGCCCTTGGTGATCGTGGCGCTGGGGGTTGTGGTGGGGTTTCCGCTGTTGACGGCATTGGCGCTGCAGTACGTGACGTCGGCGCATTCGATTGTCTTCGTCGGCCTGCTGCACACGCCACCGCGGCGTTTGGCGTGCTGCGCGGTGGCGAACGGCCGCGGCCGGTGTTCTGGTTGTTCTCGGTGCTGGGCAGTGCGCTGGTGGTGGGTTTTGCCTTTTCCCAAGGCCTGACCGCGTCGCCGACGGGGGACATCCTGATGTTGCTGGCGATCCTCGCCTGCGGCCTGGGTTATGCCGAAGGTGCGAAGTTGTCGAGGACCTTGGGCGGCTGGCAGGTCATCTGCTGGGCTTTGGTGCTGTCGCTGCCCGTCATGATCCCGCTGACCTGTTACCTCGCCCCGCTTTCGTTCTCGGGCATTACGACATCGGCGTGGGCCTGCCTGGGATACGTGTCGGTTTTCAGCATGCTGGTCGGCTTCGTGTTCTGGTATCGCGGGCTGGCCCAGGGCGGGATTGCCGCCGTTGGCCAGTTGCAGTTGCTGCAACCGTTTTTCGGGTTGGCGCTGGCGGCGACGTTGCTGCATGAGCAGGTGAGCATTGGCATGTTGGGGGTGACGGTGGCGGTGATTCTTTGTGTGGCGGGGGCGCGGCGGTTTTCGAAGTAGGCGGGACCGGGATGTCTTGGGTTTGACTGCAGGCTTGCCTGAAGGCGTCATGTCAGTCGACATCGATGCCGAATGTCAGTACGCCTTCGCGGGCAAGCCCGCTCCCACAGGAATCGCTACCGTGCCACGAATATTGTGCCCAACACAAAACCCTGTGGGAGCTGGCTTGCCAGCGAAAGCGGTCTGATGATTGGCAGGTTTGTCTGATCAGATCCGCTATTGCCTTAACACCCTCTGCATGACAATGGTGCGCTCGGCCCCGTGAAATTCATCCCGCACTTTTCGAAAACCCAGCGAAGCATAAAAGCCCTGTGCTGTGATTGAAGACGGCACGTGCAGAACATCGAGGCCCAATTCAAGGGCGGCCGAATGAATGACAGCCATAAGCTGCCTGCCGATTCCGGCACCTTGGTATTGCGGGTCGACAAAGACACTTCTGACAACATCCCCATCCAGACTGGCCGTCGCGACGACACGTTGATCGACAGACGCCACATAAACCCGGCGCTGCGTCATCAACTCAATGATCCCCTGCGCGGAGAAGCCCTGCTCCACTCGCGCGATGACATCGGGTGGATAGTCCTGCGCATTGGACTCGTGCAGCGCGCTGATCACCACATGACTGATCGCTGCTGCATCGTCGGTTGTTGCGAGACGAACCTGACAATCCATTTTGCGTTCCCTCGCCACCTGTGTTCATCCAATCGTAAACGCATAAAAGCTCTCGGGATACGCTGATCCGATCATTTCATTTACGTCGGGAATGCCTCGCCGGACGCTCTGCATCCACATGGACGCGGAACACCTCGGGCCGCATTCCCACGCCGACGGTTCAACACCTCGACATGGGAATGGTCAGGTGGGTCAATCCTGCGGATCAACGTTATCCAACGCTCGATTCACCGCCAGTTCCGCCAGCATGACGACCTGCTGAATACCCAGCATCGTGTTGCGCTGCGATCCTTCCAGGAACCCCGCGAAATCACTTGCCATGACACTCGCCGAAGCCAGGGATTCACAGGCGTGGGCCAACAGGGTTTCGGTGCCAATGCCGGGGGCGATGACGAACATCGTGCTGGGTTTGTGGGATGTGATCTTGGCTTTGTGAATGCGGGGCTTGTAGGAATCGCCAGGAAGGTCGGCGGATTCACTTGAGGTTTTTGATTCTGGAGGGCTGGGTGTCGATCTGATCATGATGAAACTCCTTGATCCATGGAGCCGCTACCCCCTCGCTGCTAAACGAAAAAGGTGACAGCTGTACGCGGGTTAGCAGACCAGGGATCAAGGAACCCGGCGCACCGAAGTGCCCCACGCACAGCCGCCATAACGCAGACCTGCCTCAACGGAGGCGCGGACTGGCCAAGAGCGACACTGGCGTACCTTGATATTGACCGAGCTGCTAAACCCGATCGCTGATTTTCAGCGACCCGCAGACGATAAAAGCCAGACCCAAGACGCACAAGCCGGCGGATTCTGTCTTAGGCGTAGGCATCTACGCAAGACGATGTAGCCTCCTGCCTACAACTCAGAAAGTTCCTACAGCCGCCCTCCCCCACGCTCCGGCCTGCACCTCAAAAAATCGGAAAATAGGCGATCACGTGCTGCAGAAATCGGCCAGACCGGACAGGGTTGTGACGCCTTGATATTCTGTGCAGCCGATCCACGATGGACACTTGCACATGGAAGTAGCCCCCCGGTTCATCATTCATGAAACCGCCCATTGGATTCTCAATCACCACATGTCGTCCACCCTTCCCGGCTATCTGATGCTCGGCTCAAGGGCGCACGTCCACTCGCTGGCTGATCTGCCCGACGATGCGCTGGCGGAACTGGGTGGCTTGCTCGCCAAGGTTCAGACAACCATTGAATCGCAGTTGAAACCGAAGTGGCTCTACATCAGTCGATTCGGCCATGACCCCGGCTATCCTATCCATTTCCACTTCATTCCGGTGTATCACTGGATCGAAGATCTGTTCTGGAAAGATAAGAGATACAGGCTGCTGGAGACCTTCGCGACCAACGAAAACGCAACGTCGCTTACTGACGGAGCGGAACTGACGCTGTTCATCTGGCGCGAATTCGGGGAAAGCCCTGAGCCACCGCCCATACAAGGGCCTTCAACCGATCAAGTCATTGATCTGCTACGCAGACCGTTCAGATAGGACAGCACGGCTGTCGCATCGGGCGAAAGCAGCACCACACAACCAAGAGAGAGAAAAAATGGTCACTTGTTATCTGAGATACGTGCTGGATCCCTACCAGATCAAAGCATTCGAACACTATGCGACGCTGTGGATTCCACTGGTTGAAAAATTCGGCGGCCAGCACCACGGCTACTTCCTGCCGTCCGAGGGCGCCAATAACATTGCCTTGGCGATGTTCAGCTTTCCAAGCCTTTCGGCGTATGAGCAGTACCGGCAAGACTCCATGAACGATCCGGATTGCATCGCGGCGTTCAAATATGCGGAGGACACAAAATGCATCCTCAGCTATGAGCGGTCTTTTTTCCGGCCGGTGTTTGGCAAACAGGCGTAGCAGCCAGCGGAATGTAGTGCTGCCATTCGAATTGACCCTGCGCGACAGCACTGCCGTGCTCGACAGCGACGCTTGATTCAGCCCTGTTTCAAATCCAGGCAATAGGTGTAGTAGCCCGTATCGCGCACATACCCCAGCGACTCATACAGGCGTTGCGCCCCGTGGTTGTCCGTGGCCGTCTCCAGCACCAGGCCTTTCGCGCCGGTCAGCAGCGCAAAGGCTCGGGCGGTGTTCATCAGCAAGGTCCCGACCCCGCGCCCACGGGCTGCCGGGGTGGTGAACAGGTCGCTGAGCAGCCAGGTGCGATGCGCGTCGATGGAGGAGAACGTCGGGTACAACTGGACGAACCCCAGCGCCTCGCCACCGTCATCCTGGACGAAGAAGATCGCCGATTCGTCCCGGGCGATGCGCTCGGCGATGAAGTTGCGCGACTGGTTGAGGTTCGATGGCTGGCCGTAGAAACCGCGATAGGCGTCGAAGAGGCTGGCGATTTTATCGAGGTGGGATGGGTCGGCGCGCAGGGCCTGGAGTGCCATGTTGATCGTCTCCGAACGGATTGATTGATCAGCGGAAAAGGGAAATGTAGATCAAAAAATCACAGCGTGCGGGAGCTCGTAGGAGCAAGCTAGCTCCCACATGGAATCTTGTCCGGTCGAAATGGATGGGTCGGCTGTCAGGACGCCTTCGCCGGCAAGCCGGTTCCTACAAGTTTGAAATGCACTCGGATCCGAGAGCCAGGTCGGCCCGCAGGCCGCCTCGCTTTGGCTTTGGCTTTGACGGTGCACGCCCCATCGAGAGGCTTCGTTCCGGTTCTGCGCAGTGGGCCCACGGAGCAGGACCGGAGCCTGGGCGAGGCACCGAACGACAGGGGCAAGAGCGCTTGGTTACTTGGCGCTTTTCCAAGTGACCCGCCGTAAGGGCGGAACCTTAAGTCGCCGTTACCGCAGAAACGGGTAGGTCCCGGCCTTCAGCTCCGCTCGGCAACTACCGCCGGCGCTGATGCCTTGGCCAGCCCGTAATACAGAATCCCCGGCACCACCAACCCCACTATCCAGGAAATATCCACCCCGCCGAGCTGCGCCACCATCGGCCCCGAGTAGAATTTGGTGTCGACAAAAGGCAGCTGGACCAACACACCGAGACCATACACGCTGATGCCCAACAGGTTCCAGCGCCCATAGCGACCTTGCGGATCGGACAATGCCGCAATGTCGTAGCGCTCCTTGTTGATGAAGTAATAATCCACCAGGTTGATCGCGCTCCAGGGTGTGAAGAACGTCAGCAGGAACAGGATGAAATACTTGAAGGTGTTCAGGAACGAATGCTGCCCCAGCAGCGCCAGCGTGGTGGACGCGGCGACAATCACCAACACGAACAGCATGCGTTGCCGGGCGGTTATCTGCAGACGGCTACGAAAGCCACTGATGATGGTCGCCACGCACATGAAGCTGCCATAGGCGTTGAGGGTAGACACCGTGACCTTGCCGAACACCACGCTCAGGTACAGCAGCGAGGCCATCACGCCGGTACTGCCCAGCCCGACGATGGTCGCGACTTCATGCCCGCGAAAATTCGCGCCGGCCAGGGCTGCGGCGAACACTCCCAGCACCATTGAGGCCTGGGCGCCAAGCACCGTGCCCAGGCCGACGGCGGTGAAGGTTTTCCAGGACGCGGTCTTGCTCGGCAGGTAGCGCGAGTAGTCGGCCACGTAGGGTCCAAAGGCGATCTGCCAGGACGCGGACAGGGACACCGCCAGCAGGAAGGTACTCCAGCCGAAATGGCGGTTTTGCAAGAGCAGGCCGATATCGTTGAGGGTCATCAGCCGGGTAAACAGATACACGAACGCAATGATGCCCAGCACGCTGGCCACCTTGCCGACCAGGTGGATGACCCGATAGCCGAACATGGTCAGAAAGGCGATGCAGGAGGCAAAAATCAGGATGCCGGCGCTGTCGCTGACATCGATCAACTGGGCAATGGCCTGCCCCGACAGCACCGCGCCGGTGGCGCTGAAACCGAGGTACATCAGGCACACCAGCACGATCGGGATCGCGGCCCCATAGACGCCGAACTGCACGCGACTGGAAATCATCTGCGGCAGCCCGAGTTTGGGCCCTTGCGCCGCATGCAGCGCAACCACCGCGCCGCCGAGCAATTGGCCGATCAGCAAGCCGATGAGCGACCAGAACACATCGCCGCCCAGCACCACGGCCAGGGCGCCGGTGACAATTGCAGTAATCTGCAGGTTGGCGCCAAGCCACAGGGTGAACTGGCTGTAGAGGCTGCCATGACGCTCGGCCTCGGGAATGAAATCGATCGAACGGGTCTCGATCAGGGGACTTCGCTGCTGACTATCGCTGACCTTGGTCATTGCGCTGTTTTCCTTTGAGGAGCTTGTTTTTATTGTGTGGGCTTGCAGGCTTAGAACGTCTTGCTGGCACTGGCGACCACCGTCGCCGTGCACAGATCGTCGTAGCCATACCAACCTGCGCATTCGCTTTTCGACAGGTCGGTATCGATGTAGCTGAGGCCCCAGGTCACGCCCACGAAGTCACGGCTCAACTTGGCTTCCCACTCGTAATAGGCCTCGCGGCTGTCGCCGTTGGTGGTCCAGTAGGCCGGGTCTTTGACATCGCCGCGCCCCACGCGCACGTTCAGGCCCAGCTCGGCCGGCAAGGCGAACTGATAGCTGAGGTAGGTGTAAAGAGTGTCCTGGTCTTCGCCAAAGACGTTCGGCGTATCGTTCGAGTAGTGGGCGCCGAGTTTCACGCCATACAGGTCCAGGATGGCGTAGATTTCACTGAGGTTGAATTGGCCTTCCTTGGGATAGTCGTACTTGATGTAGCCCAGGTCGAGGCTGATGGCCTCGGTCGCCTGCCAGTAGTAGCCGGCGTAGTACTCGAGTTCCTGCCGAGTCTTGAACTCGCCGCCGAAATCGACGTTCGAGGTCCAGGCGCCCACGTACAGGCCGCTGCTGTGCACCAGCGTGGCGCTGGCCTGTGCCGCCGGATCGCCCAGGGTTTGCGAAATGCCTCGAGTGCGGTAGTCGCTGAATACCCCCAGTGTCATGTCCAGGTTGAAGTCGTCATCGAGGGTCAGTGCGTGGGTGGTCAAGGGGGCCAATACCAGACTGGCCAGGGCGAAGACTGAGCGTGCGTTCATACGAATCTCTTATTGTTATGGAGGGTGCTGGGAATGTCGGGCACGGCGAGGCCGAGCCCCTCGCCGTACGAGGAGCCGGCCATTTTTTCCGGTGCTGCGGTTGGGGGTGTTCGTCAGGACGCGGGCGCGTAAACCTCTTTACCGGCGAAAAAGGTCTTCAGGACTTTGGTGTCGAACAGTTCGTCATCGCTGACCTTGAACACATCGCGGTCGAGAATGATCAGGTCAGCCTGTTTGCCAGGCGCCAGCGAGCCGATCTGCTGCTCCAGGCGCAGGGCTTTGGCGGCATTCAAGGTGTAGGCGTAGAACATGCTCTGGCGATCGATGCTTTCCTTGGCATTGAGCACGCCCAGCGGCCCTTTGCGCGTGCTGGCCTGGGCGATGGCGTTCCACGGGTTGGGGCTGGACACCGGCCAGTCACTGCCGCCGGCGATAACGGCACCGGCGTTATGCAGGGACCTGGCGGGGTACTGGTAACCGTAGGCAAACGCGCTGATATAGGGTTTGACCAGTTCGACGGTGTAACTCTCGCCGGTGGCCCACAGCAACTGCATGGAGGCGATCACACCCAACTCCTTGAAGCGCCCGAACTCTTTGGGGTTGACCAGTTGCAGGTGGCTGATGCTATGGGCCACCGGGGTCGGGTTGAGTTTGCGTGCGTAGGCAAAACCATTGAGTGACTCACGGACCGCGCGGTCGCCGACCGCATGCATGTGCACGATCCAGTCGCGCTTCTCCGCCGCCACCACCAATTCACCGAAGTGCGCGGGGTCGATCAGCAGTTGACCGTTTTTCTGGCTGTTGTTGAAGGGCACGATGACCGCTGCCGTCTGCCCTGGAAACTCGAGAACGCCGTCGGCGAAGACCTTGATTCCGGGAAAGCTCAGGTTGGGGACGCCCTGAAATTCCTTCATCACCTTGGCCAGCACTTCCAGGTCGGCTGGTCGGCTTTTCGGGTTGGCCAGCAACAGCGCGGCCACGTGGGCGCTGAGTTCACCCTTCTGTGCCAGTTCGCGGTACAGCGGCAGCACCCCGTAACTGTGCTCGGTGGCCTGGAAATCGAACAGCGAATCGCCGCTGCCGGCATTCGCCGCCGCGTCCATCCAGGCGGTGACGCCATATTGATTGTTGACCTTCACCGCCTCGCGGGCGGCTTTCAACATGATCTCGGCGCTGGGCGCGGGGATCTGGCTGCGGACCTGGTCCCAGCGCGACTCGGCGAAATAGCCATTGGGGGTGAAATCCGCGTCGTGCCCGACGAAGCTGCGATCCTGTTCCGACAGGCCTTTTACCAGTGCCGCGTCGATCTTCAGGCGCTTGAGCATGGCGTTGTTGGCCCATCCGGTATGCCCGTCGATCCCGCTGAGGACCACCGGTTGCTCCGCCCAACGCCCTTGATTGAAACGCTGGCCGAGCTCACGGCTTTTGTCCCAATAGGCCGAACTCACCCCGGCAATGCTGATCACGTCACCGGCCCGCGCAATGCCCGCCTGATCCTGTTCGATGATCCACTGTTCAAGCTCGGGCAACGGCTTGACTTCATCCAGCAGGTTCGCGCCCATGCTGTCGAAGGCCGCCACCACCGGGTGACTGTGGGTATCGATCATGCCCGGCATCAGCACCTTGCCCGCCAGATCGATACGTTTCGTGCGAGCATCGGCCAGGGCGTTGATCTGGGCATCGGTGCCCGTCTTGAGAATCTTGCCGTCTTGCACGGCCACTGCCTGGACCAGTCCCTGACCGGGTTCGGCGGTGAATACCTTGCCGTTGAACAACACCAGGTCAGCGGCGGCCATCGCCGGCACCGAGGACAAAGCCAGGGCTGCGGCCAACAGAGTGGGAATGAATCGTTGCATCGGAATTCTCTCTTGTTTTTATTGGGCTGAGCGGGAAGCGGATGCCTGGGACAACACCTGCGGATCAAGGCCAACGAAAGGCGCCTTGGCCCACACGACCTTGCCGCCCACGACCGTCAGCAGCACTTGATTTCGCGCCAGGGCCTCCTCGGGAACCTGCATGAAGTTCTGGTCCAGGACGATCAGGTCGGCGAACTTGCCGACTTCGACCGAGCCGACGACCGCCTCCAGTTTCAGCTGCTCGGCGGCGTTCAGGGTGATACTGCGCAGTACTTCGTTTCGCGACAGGGCCGGGGCGGCATTCAACCTGCCCGCATATTTGGGGCCGTAGCTGTGCGGGTTCAGCGGATCGCCTGAGCGGGTGACACCGATCTTCAGCGCCAGGAATTCGTCGAGCGGGTCGACGGGCCAGTCGCTGCCATACGCCACACGGCCGCCGGCACGGGCGATGCTGCCGGAGGGTTCCATGCGGGCAAACCGCGCCGGCCCCAGATGCTCGTTGGTACCGTCGACCGTAGAGGGCGCCTGCTGGGCCCACTGGAAGGACATGTTGGCGGTCACGTCGAGCGCCTTGAAGCGCGCGTAGTCGGCAGGGTCCACCGACTCGTTGTGAGTAATGGCCGGGCGAAAGCCATTGCCAGGCAATTGCCGGCGCACGTATTCGATGCCGTTCAGCGAATCTCGCACCGCCCGGTCTCCGGTGGCGTGAAGGTGCGGATCGAGGCCGGCCTGCACGGCTTGCAGCAGCAGCGGATTGAGCACTTGCGACGGGAAGTAAAGCTCACCGGCGTTCTTGCCGGGGGTCCACTTCGGCGTCGTGCCGGTGCCGGCATTGCGCAGGTACGGCGCCAACATTGCACCGGTGTCGGCCGGCGCGTTGATGATGCCGTCCATGAACAACTTGACGTGGCGCATGCTCACACCGGGCGCGGCCTTGGCTTCACCCTGGTCGTAGGTATCGGCCAAGGCCTTGGCCTCGGCGATGGTTTTCGCCGGGTCGGCTGCGGCGGCCGCAGGGTCCAGTTTGATCGCCAGCAAGGCCCGGGCGGTCAGCTCGCCCGACTGTTGCAACGTGGTGAACGCCTTGCCATTTTCCGGTCCGGACAGGGCATCGAAGAACGTGGTGATGCCTTGCTGGCGCATGGCGTCGAGCGCGGCGCGGGTCTGGTTGAGCTTCTCGGCGTCGGTGGCGGGCGGCACCACGGCGGCCATGGCATCGGCAGCGCCGTCTTCGCAGATGCCGGTCGGATTGCCGGCGCTGTCGCGCACATATTTGCCGTCCCCGGGATTGGCCGTGTGCTTGTTGATGCCAGCCACTTCCAGGCCGCGAGAGTTGGTCAGCACGGTATGGAAGTCAGTGGAGCGGACCTGGATCGGGCGGCTGGTCTTGAGCGCGTCCAGCGTCGATTTGTCGGGGTCGCCGTCCAGTCCGTCCATGCCCATGCGATCCCAGCTGCCCACTTCCAGCCAGACATCGGGGCCTTTGCCCTGGTCCGCATCCAGGCACGCCTGAATGGTCTGCTGGAACACCTTGCGGGTCATCGTCTGGTATTTCAGGTCGCACAAGGTCATGGCGCGACCGCCATCCCCCGGATGCATGTGTGCATCGATGAAGCCCGGCATCAGCATGCGGCCGGCCAGATCGATCAGCTGTGTCTGCTTGCCGATGTACGAAGAAACCCCTGCATCACTGCCCACATAAACGATTTTTCCGCCCGCGACGGCGATCGCCTGCTGCACCGAGTTCTTACCGTCGACGGTGTAGACATAACCGTTGCGCAGCACCATGTCGGCGCCGGTCGAACCCTGGGTCTGACACCCCACCAGCGCCATGCCGGAAACGGCTGTGGTCGTGGCAATGGCGATAAATAGCCTGGACAATTTCAACTGCCTCACCTCTGTTTTTATAATTGTGGAAGTGGCCCGAACACGCTGCCGTGCAACCCCTGAATGCAAGGCACACCTTATAGAGGGCAGCACAGATCCGGACCTCCACAAATGAGGAGGGTCAAGGCGGTTTTCCGGTGAACAATCGGCGGCGTCGAGCCTAGACCCGACGTGCGGCCTCTGCGGGCGAAGTGGGCGAGCGCAAGGCAGAACCGAGTTCCACCTTGCTTTTGACGCCGAGCTGCAGATAGCAATTGCGCAGATAGGTGCGCACGGTGGCAGGACTCAATGCCAGGATTTTGGCAATTTCCTTGTAGGAATGACCGGCGGCGAACAGCATGGCGGCGGTCCGTTCCCGGGGTGCAAGCACCGCCCCGCGCGACAGCGTCTCCAGCGACAGAATCACGTGCTCGGCATTGGGACTCAGCGTCAGTGCACACCGGCCCAGGCGCATCACGCAGGGCGCCTTCGGCAATTGCGCGATCACCTGCGACGGCAGCATCGAGCCGCTCCAGCCCGGCAACTCACGTTCAATGGCGGCGCACAGCCTGGCCCCCACGTAGAGCAGGCTGCCATCCATGCGCGCAACGCCGAAGTCGGTTGCACCGTCGCCCGTGTCGAACCGGATCATGTCCTGGACCTGAAATCGCCACAGCTGCAACAGGTGATCGCAGAAGGCCGAAAACAAACCGGCCTCACTGTCGTTGAACACCGGTGCCTGAAGGCCACGGTAGAGGCAGACGAAGAACATCAAGCCGCTCTCGGGCAACTCGAACGTGATGCACATCAAGTGGTAGAGGTCATGCCGCCGGGCGAAGTCGTTCACTTGCTCGCAGGGGTCGGTGAACCCGCTGTCGCGCACGACCTCGCCGGGCTGGCTCAGCGTGTCATGGGAGAACCTGTCGCTGACCGCGACCTTGTGCCATTCGACGGCAAACGACTCGGGCAGATTGATTCGCCCGTGCATCCAGCTTTGCGGGGGCGCAGTGGCGTCGGACGTCGACATCTCGCCCCACCATGCCGACGCGAAGGGCACCAACCGGGCAAATGCCTGCAGGCCATCGGCAATGAACTGGGAGGCACCGCGATCCCGAGCCAGGCGCCCCAGGTGAAGCACACACTGATTGAACGCCTTCAGCGTTGCCATCGACGTCCCGACGCCGACCTCATCACCCGCCTCCATCGCTCTATACCCGTGTGCTGAATGGCCTGGGATGCGACCATGCCATGGCGCACCCATCGCGTCCAGCCGCCACCGCCGTTCTGCAGGCGTTTGGTCGGGCGGATCCTGCGCACCCCTGCCCCCTCCTTCATCCGTTACCCGACCGAACGACTCAACCCTGGACCTGGTCAGTACATTCCTGACCGGGCTGATCGGGACTTTCGGTTCCTGATGCATATTTCCCTGGTCGGGATCACATCGATCCGCGACACCGGACTGCTCAGGCGTGCAAGGCGGGTATTGTGCTCGGCAATGATGTCATCGGCGGCCATGTTGTCGGTGTCGACGGTGGAATGGGCGTCGGCGGCGAGCACCACGTCATAGCCCAGTTTCAGGGCCTGGCGCACGGTGGCATTGACGCAATAGTCGGTTTGCAGGCCGCAGATGATCACGCGCTCGACGTCCCACTGTTGCAAGATTTGCAGCAGGCGGGTCTGGTAAAAAGAATCCCGGGCAGTTTTTCGTACTCGCAGATCTTCGGGTGATGTTTCCAGGCCCTCGACCAGTTGCCAACCTTCGCCACCGTGCTGCAGCAGGCTGCCCTTTTCTTCGTGTTGAATCAGGATGACCGGAATGCCTGCTACGCGTGCCTTGGCGCTCAGGCCATTGATGAGATCGATGACACGTTTGATCTCGAAGCATTCGTACTCGCCGACGCACAGCAAATGTTGGACGTCGATGATCAGCAGTGCAGTGGTCATGGTGACTTCCTTTAAATTTCAGTGGTTCAGGGGACGGTAAAACACGTCCCCTTATAAAAAGGGCCCCCTTTTAAAACGACCCTCAGTAACCGAGCGACAACCCGGTGTTACGCCGCGGATCGTTCGCCCCGTAGAAGCGGTTCTTGCCTACCGGCTTGCCCTCCAGCGAAGGCGCGCCGACCAGGATCGCCGCCAGGTGGTTGGAGTCCTGGGGACCGGCAAACTTGTGGCCCCAACTTTCCAGCATCTTCACCGTATCCGGGCTGGTGGTGAAGGTTTCCAGGTTGGTCTCTTCCGGCAACCACTGCTGGTGGAAACGCGGAGCGTCGACCGCTTCCTGGATGTTCATGCCGTAGTCGATCACGTTGAGCATGGTCAGCAGGGTCGCGGTGATGATGCGGCTGCCGCCGGGAGTGCCGACGACCATCACCACCTTGCCGTCCTTGGTGACGATGGTCGGGCTCATGGACGACAGCGGTGCCTTGCCGGGCGCAATGGCGTTGGCCTCCCCTTGCACCAGGCCGTACATGTTCGGCACGCCGATTTTCGAGGTGAAGTCGTCCATTTCGTCGTTAAGGATGACTCCGGTCTTGCTGGCCATGACGCCGGCACCGAACCAGTCGTTGAGGGTGTAGGTCACCGACACCGCGTTGCCCCATTTGTCGACGATGGAGTAATGGGTGGTGTTGCTGCCTTCGTGGGGCGCTACCCCGGGTTTGAGTTCGCGGGACACGCCGGCCTTTTGCGGATTGATCGCCGCGCGGATTTTGGTCGCGTAGTTTTTATCCAGCAGATGGGCGATCGGGTTTTTCACGAAGTCCGGGTCGCCGAGGTAGCTGTTGCGATCCACGTAGGCGTGGCGCATCGCTTCGATCTGGTAGTGCATGCCCTGGGCCGAGTGGTAGCCCAGGTCTTTCATCGGGTAGCCTTCGAGAATGTTCATGATCTCGCAGATCACCACCCCGCCGGAGCTTGGCGGTGGCGCCGACACCACGTGGTAGCCGCGGTAATCGCATTCGATCGGCGCCAGTTCGCGGGTCTTGTACTTGTCGAGGTCGGCCTGGGCGATGATGCCCTTGTTGGCCTGGCTGGAGGTGACGATGGCGTCGGCGACCCAGCCTTTGTAGAAACCGTCGGCCCCCTTCTCGGAGATTTCCCGCAGGGTTTTCGCCAGGTCCTTCTGCACCAGTTTCTGCCCGACCTGCATCGGCTCGCCGTTGCTCAGGAAGATCGAGCCGGAATCCTTCATGTCCTTCTTGAAGACGTCAGTGGCGTATTCCAGCAATTCGACATCGCCCTGTTCCAGCACAAACCCGTCTTCGGCGAGTTTGATCGCTGGGGCGATCACTTCCTTGCGCGGCTTGGTGCCGTACTTCTGCAGGGCCAGTTCCATGCCGGACACGGTGCCCGGCACGCCGACGGCCAGGTGACCGCGGGTGCTGAGGTCCGGGACGACGTTGCCTTCCTTGTCGAGGTACATGTCGGCGGTGGCCGCCAGCGGCGCTTTTTCACGGAAATCGAGGAAGGTCTTGCGCCCGTCCGCCAGCTGAATGGTCATGAAGCCACCGCCGCCCAGGTTGCCCGCCGCGGGATACACCACCGCCAGCGCATACCCCACCGCTACGGCAGCATCGACGGCGTTGCCACCATTCTTGAGCACATCGACGCCTACATGGCTGGCCAGATGCTGGGCGGTGACCACCATGCCGTTTTCGGCCGCGACCGGGGCCACGGAGGCCGCGTGGGCCATCAGGCAGCTCAGCGCCAACGAGGTCGCAATGAGCGATTTGGCAAAAGGTTCGAACTTCATGAGTCGGTCTCTTTTTGTTTTTTTGGCTCTGTCGAAAAAAACAGAGGAAACGGTCAGGAACAGTAGGCAAGTATGGCTGGGATTGCGTATTGCGCCTCCCCGTCGAGGCAGTATGCTTGGCCCCTTATCGACACTTGCGCGGAGGCTGTCTGCATGACCTGCACCTGCATGACCATGGCGTCGCCGGTTGGCGAGCTGAAGCTGGTGGCGAACGGTGCGCGACTGGCGGCCATCCTCTGGGAAAACGACAAGCCGAACCGAGTGCTGCTGGGGCCGATGAGCGAGGATCCGGATAATCCGATCCTGGTGCGCACCGCACGACAGCTGAAGGAATACTTCGCCGGCACACGCGACCGTTTCGAGCTGGAGCTGGATTTTGTCGGGACGCCGTTTCAGAAGAAGGTGTGGGCGGCGCTGTTGACCATTCCGTTCGGCGAGACTCGCAGTTATCGCCAGATCGCCGAGCAGATCGGCAACCCCAGTGCGGTGCGGGCCGTGGGCGCGGCGAATGGCAGGAACCCGATTTCGATTGTGGCGCCCTGTCATCGGGTGATTGGCGCGTCGGGAAAACTCACCGGGTTTGCCGGTGGGCTTGAGGCCAAGGAGTGGTTGTTGACGCTCGAGGGCGGGCAATGGGGTGGGACTGGAAGACTGGAAGGCTTTTGATTTTTGTAGGAGCGGGCTTGTGTAAGAGCTGGCTTGCCAGCGAAGGCGTTTTCACCGGCGATACAAGGCTTGAGGCCGTTGATTATGTAGGAGCTGGCTTGCAGCGAAGGCGTTTTCATTG
>NZ_MULM01000079.1:0-19412 GCF_002029345.1 Pseudomonas sp. VI4.1 | reverse complement strand
GGGAGCGGGCTTGCACGCGAAGACGGCTTCACATTCAACAAAAATGTCGACTGACACACCGCTTTCGCGAGCAAGCCCGCTCCCACAGAGGAACCGAGTTGCCCTCCACATAACAAGAATTCCGGGAGCCCGCCATGTCGGTCGATCCGCAACAATTGCTGCGCGAGCTGTTTGCCACAGCCATCGACGCCGCCCATCCAGAGCAAGTCCTCGAAGCCCATTTGCCCACTGACCGCAGCGGTCGGGTGATCGTCATCGGCGCCGGCAAAGCCGCGGCGGCCATGGCCCGGGTGGTCGAGCGTTGCTGGCAGGGTGAAGTCAGCGGTCTGGTGGTGACCCGTTACGGCCACGGCGCCCCGTGCGAAAAAATCGAAGTGGTCGAAGCCGCGCATCCGGTGCCTGATGCGGCCGGCCTGGCCGTCGCCAAACGCGTGCTGGAACTGGTCAGCAACCTGACTGAAGAAGACCGGGTGATCTTCCTGCTCTCCGGCGGCGGCTCGGCATTGCTGGCGCTGCCCGCGGCCGGTATCACCCTGGCTGACAAGCAATCGATCAACAAAGCCCTGCTCAAATCCGGCGCCACCATTGGCGAGATGAACTGCGTGCGCAAGCACCTCTCGGCGATCAAGGGTGGCCGTCTTGGCAAAGCCTGCTGGCCTGCCACTGTTTATACCTACGCCATTTCCGATGTACCGGGCGACCTCGCCACGGTCATCGCGTCCGGCCCGACCGTGGCCGACCCGAGCACCTCCAGCGAAGCGTTGGCGATCCTCAAGCGCTACGGCATCGAGGTGCCTGCCTCCGTGCGCAACTGGCTGCAAAGCCCGGAGTCGGAAACGGTCAAACCCGGCGATCCAAGCCTGGCGCGCAGTCATTTCCAACTGATCGCCCGCCCCCAGCAATCGCTTGAGGCCGCGGCGGTGAAAGCCCGTCAGGCCGGTTTCAGTCCGCTGATCCTCGGTGACCTGGAAGGCGAATCCAGGGAAGTGGCCAAGGTTCACGCCGGTATCGCCCGTCAGATCGTGCGCCATGGCCAGCCGTTGGCGGCCCCCTGCGTGATCCTCTCTGGCGGTGAAACCACCGTCACGGTGCGCGGTAACGGCCGTGGCGGACGCAACGCCGAGTTCCTGCTGAGCCTGACCGACAGCCTCAAAGGCCTGCCCGGCGTCTACGCCCTGGCCGGTGACACCGATGGCATCGACGGCTCCGAAGACAACGCCGGCGCGCTCATGACCCCGGACAGCTACGCCCGCGCCGCCTCTCTCGGCCTGAGCGCCAGCGACGAGTTGGACAACAACAATGGCTACGGCTATTTCGCGGCGCTGGACGCCCTGATCGTCACCGAACCAACCCGCACCAACGTCAATGACTTCCGCGCCATCCTGATTCTCGAGAGCACAAACAATGACGCCTGACAAAAAAGTCAAAATCCTCGCCACCCTCGGTCCGGCCACGCACGGGATCGATGACATCCGTGAGCTGGTGCAGGCCGGGGTCAACATCTTCCGCTTGAATTTCAGCCACGGCGATCATGCCGACCACGCCCAGCGCTACCAGTGGATTCGTGAAGTCGAGCGCCAGCTGAATTATCCGCTGGGCATTCTGATGGACCTGCAGGGTCCGAAACTGCGGGTCGGCAAGTTCGCCGACGGCAAGGTGCAACTGCATCGCGGTCAGGCACTGCGTCTGGACCTGGACCCGACGCCGGGGGATCAGCGGCGGGTCAATTTGCCCCACCCGGAAATCATCGCTGCGCTGGAACCGGGCATGGACCTGTTGCTCGATGACGGCAAGCTGCGGCTGCGCGTGGTCAGCAAGTACGCCGAGGCCATCGACACCACCGTGCTCAATGGCGGCGAACTGTCGGACCGCAAAGGCGTCAACGTACCGCAAGCGGTGCTCGAGCTGAGCCCGCTGACCGCCAAGGATCGTCGCGACCTGAGCTTCGGCCTGGAACTGGGTGTGGACTGGGTGGCGCTGTCGTTCGTACAGCGTGCGGAAGACATTCGCGAAGCCCGCGAACTGATCGGCGACAAAGCGTTTTTGATGGCCAAGATCGAGAAGCCGTCGGCGGTGGCGCAACTGCGGGAAATCGCCGAACTGAGCGACGCGATCATGGTCGCCCGCGGTGACCTGGGTGTGGAAGTGCCGGCCGAAAGCGTGCCGCAGATTCAGAAAAACATCATTGGCATCTGCCGCGAGCTGGGCAAACCGGTGGTGGTGGCGACACAGATGCTGGAGTCGATGCGCTTCTCTCCCGCGCCCACCCGTGCCGAAGTGACCGACGTCGCCAACGCCGTGGCCGAAGGCGCGGACGCGGTGATGCTGTCGGCGGAAACCGCGTCCGGCGAGTACCCGCTGGAAGCGGTGCAGATGATGAGCAAGATCATCCGCCAGGTGGAAAACGGCCCGGACTATCAGGCGCAACTCGACGTCAGCCGGCCGAAGGCCGAGGCCACTGTGTCCGACGCCATCAGCTGTGCGATCCGGCGCATCAGCAATGTGCTGCCGGTGGCGGTGCTGGTGAATTACAGCGAGTCGGGTACGTCGAGTTTGCGTGCGGCACGGGAACGGCCGACGGTGCCGATCCTCAACCTCACGCCGAACCTGCAGACCGCGCGCCGGTTGACGGTGGCGTGGGGCGTGCACTCGGTGGTCAATGACCGGTTGCGGCAGGTGGACGAGGTGTGCTCGACAGCGCTGGAGATTGCGCAGGCGCAGGGCATGGCTCAGCGCGGGGATACGTTATTGATCACGGCGGGAGTGCCGTTCGGGCAGCCGGGGTCGACTAACTCGCTGCGCATCGAGACGTTGATTTAGCATCTGTACCGGCCCCTTCGCGAGCAAGCCCGCTCCCACATTTAATCTTTGATCGACACAAGGTCTAATGTGGGAGCGGGCTTGCTCGCGAAGCAGGCGACACGGTTTAACTGAAACCCACAGACCCCATCATGCCAGCCCACCACTTCAACACCCACTGCCCCGACTGGGCCACCGCCCTGCTCAACGGCTTCAGCCAGATTTTCCTCCAGCGTCACCCGCTGTGCGGCCTGCTGTGCCTGTTGGCCATTCTTTTCACCGCGCCCTCCCTGCTCGGCGGTGCGCTGCTGGGTGGCGTCGCCGGACTGTTCACCGCCCAACGTCGCGGCTACGCCAAGGCCGATCGCCAGGCCGGGCTATTCTGCTACAACGGTATTTTGCTCGGCATGCTGCTGTGCCTGTGTTTCCCCTGGTCCGCGATGTTGCCGCCGCTGATCATCGCCGCGGGTGGCCTGTGTGCGATGCTGACTCAACAATGGCTTAAACGCACCCGCGATCAACATTCCCTGCCCGCCTACACTCTCCCCTATGTCGGGTTGAGCTGGTGGCTGCTCTCGTTTGCCACGCCGCGACATCCGGCGCCGCTGCTCGAAATGAATACCCTCAACCTGCTCGCTGCCTCATTGAAGGGCTTCGGTCAAGTGGTGTTCCTGGGGCATCCGTTGGCCGGTGTACTGATTGCTGCGGGTCTGCTGATCGCCGATCGCCGGGCCTTTCTCTGGGGGCTGCTCGGTTCGATGGCCGGCCTCGGATTCGCGCTGTTACATCACGATACTTCAAGCGCGCTGCAGGGGTTGAGCAGCTACAACCCGGCGCTCGCCGCCCTCGCCTTGAGTCAGGTTCGCCGCCAACCCTGGCTGCCGCTGCTGGGCATTGTCCTGGCAATACTGCTCACACCCGGCTTCGCCGCACTCGGCCTGGCCACTTTGACCGCGCCGTTCATCCTCGCCTGTTGGCTGATCCAGGCGAGCATTCGTGTGCCGCGCCAAGCCCCCCTTGGACAGCGCGCCTTGCGCAACCACCGGGAATCACCCTAGGCTTCGCTGATTCCCGGTTCAGGCGTTTTCCATGGACAGCAGCAAAAACTGGCGTGAAGAGCTTTACGTCATGATTTTCCAGAGCGAGACCAAGGCCGGACGGCGCTTTGACGGCATTCTGCTGTTGATCATCCTCGCCAGCCTGGTGATCGTGATGCTCGACAGCATCGACACGGTCCACCAGAACTACGCCAATGTGCTGGCGTATATCGAGTGGGGCTTCACCATCATCTTCGTCATCGAATACGGTCTTCGCCTGTATTGCTCGCCCAAGCCGTTGCGCTATGCATTCAGCTTCTACGGGCTGGTGGATCTGCTGGCCATCGTGCCCGGCATCCTGGCGTTGTATTACAGCGACGCGCAGTACTTGCTGATTATCCGGATCATCCGGATGCTGCGAATTTTCCGCGTGCTCAAGCTCAGCCCTTATCTGAAGCAAGCCAACTACCTGATGTCGGCGCTGCGCGGCAGCAAACAGAAGATCGTGGTGTTTCTGGTCAGTGTCTGCACGCTGGTCACGGTGTTCGGCACGCTGATGTACGTGATCGAAGGCCCGGAACACGGCTTCACCAGCATTCCCAAAGGCATCTATTGGGCTATCGTGACGCTGACCACCGTGGGCTTCGGCGACATCGTGCCCAGGACGCCATTGGGTCAGGTGATTTCGTCATTGGTGATGATCACCGGCTATTCGATCATCGCGGTGCCGACCGGGATTTTCACCGCCGAACTGGCGAACGCGATGCGCGGTGAACAGCAGCAGACCGATTGTCCGGTGTGCAAGAAAAACACCCACGAACAAGGGGCGGCATTCTGCTCGCGCTGCGGCAACGCATTGTTTAAGAAATTGGAATAAGCAAAGCACTTTTTAATCTTTAAAGGACTATTCGTGTCCGGCTATAGTCGCTGGCAAAACGGTGGCAACACCTCTCGATGACTGACAACAAACCCTGTAGGAGCCGGCTTGCCGGCGAAGGTCTCTAACGATAACGCCTGTTTGCTGAAGGAACGCGGCGCCCTTTAGACCTTCGCCGGCAAGCCGGCTCCTACAAAAAACAAGGAATGCGCAGTGAAAAAACTCTTTGGCGCCTCACTTCTGGCCGCTGGCTTGGCCCTGACCAGCGTGGCGCAAGCCGCACCGACCCTGCTTAACGTGTCCTACGACGTGATGCGAGATTTCTACAAGGACTACAACACTGCGTTCCAGAAACACTGGAAAGCCGAGCATAACGAAAACATCACCCTGCAGATGTCTTTCGGTGGCTCCAGCAAACAGGCGCGTTCGGTGATCGACGGCCTGCCAGCCGACGTCATTACCATGAACATGGCCACCGACATCAATGCCCTGGCGGACAACGGCAAACTGATCCCGGACAACTGGGTCACTCGCCTGCCGAACAACAGCGCGCCTTTCACCTCGGCCACCGTGTTCATCGTGCGTAAAGGCAACCCGAAAGCCCTGAAAGACTGGCCGGACCTGCTCAAGGATGGCGTGCAAGTGATTGTGCCGAACCCGAAAACCTCGGGTAACGGCCGCTACACCTACCTCTCGGCCTGGGGTTATGTGCTGAAGAATGGCGGTGACGAAACCAAAGCCAAGGACTTCGTCGGCAAGCTGTTCAAACAAGCGCCGGTGCTGGACACCGGGGGCCGCGCAGCCACCACCACCTTCATGACCAACCAGCTTGGCGACGTGCTGGTGACCTTCGAAAACGAAGCGGAAATGATCGCTCGCGAGTTTGGCCGCGATCAGTTCGAAGTCATCTACCCAAGCGTCTCCGCCGAAGCCGAGCCACCGGTCTCCGTGGTCGACAAAGTAGTCGAGAAGAAAGGCACCCGCGCTGCGGCCGAGGAATATCTGAAGTACCTGTGGTCGCCGGAAGGCCAGGAGATCGCCGCGGCGAACTACCTGCGTCCACGGGATCCGGCGGTATTGGCGAAGTACACCGACCGCTTCCCGAAAGTGGACTTCCTGTCGGTGGAGAAAACCTTTGGTGACTGGCGCACCGTGCAGAAGACCCACTTCAATGATGGCGGGGTGTTTGATCAGATTTACAGCGGCCAGTAAGCGCTGAGCCCAACGAAAAAGGCGACCTGCAGAGGTCGCCTTTTTTGTGGGTTTTCTGCGGTCACAGAATCCTCGTACGACATTATTCCTGTGGAATCGCCGCACCGCCGCTCCCACAGGGATTTGGACGCGCCGTCACATTGGTGGTGTAACGCCGTCCTTGCCAGCCGAAATTGAGAACATAAGCACGCTATCGAACAAGATGTAAGTGAATGTATCATCAGACCTCGAATTTTTGACATAAGGTACTTCCGCAACCACGCCAACCAGGGACATTCATTGCGCACAGGCATGATGACTATCACTCCAATCCCTCTTCCACCGCTTTGGCCCGCCGCTTAGCCTGCGCACCTTCCCTACAGTTCAGCGAGACCCGTTATGAGCCCAGCCACCCAGGTGCCCCACGGCACCGCGACAATGACCCGAGGCATGGTCCTGCTGTTCGCCTTCTGCTGCGGCGCCATTGTGGCCAACCTCTACTACGCCCAGCCGATCATCGAGCTGATCGCTCCGGACGTCGGCCTGAGCAGCTCCATGGCCAGTTTCATCGTTTCGCTGACCCAGATCGGTTACGCGTTGGGCATGCTGTTCCTGGTGCCGCTGGGTGACCTGCTCGAGAACCGCCGACTGATGATCATCACCAGTGTGGTGGCGATTGCCAGCCTCCTGGGCGCGGCGTTCACCGATCAGCCGAACGTGTTTTTGCTGATTTCACTGCTGGTGGGTTTCAGTTCGGTGTCGGTGCAGATCCTGATTCCGCTGGCCGCGCACCTGGCGTCGGAAGAGTCTCGCGGTCGGGTGGTCGGCGGGATCATGGGTGGTTTGCTGCTGGGGATTCTGCTGGCGCGTCCGGTGTCCAGCCTGGTGGCTGACCATTTCGGCTGGCGGGCGATGTTTGTGATTGCAGCGGTATTGATGGCCGCGATCAGCATCGTGTTGGCGGTGACCATTCCCAAGCGCCAGCCTGATCACAGCGCTACTTATGGCCAGTTGCTGGGTTCGCTCTGGACCCTGTTGCGTAAAGAACCGGTACTGCGTCAGCGCGCGCTGTATCAGGGCTGCATGTTCGCGACCTTCAGCCTGTTCTGGACCGCCGTGCCGCTGGAACTGGCGCGCAATCATGGCCTGTCGCAAACCCAGATCGCGATCTTCGCCCTGGTCGGGGCCATCGGCGCCATTGCCGCGCCCATCGCCGGTCGCCTGGCCGATGCCGGCCACACCCGCATCGCTTCGTTGCTGGCGCTGCTGTTCGCCAGCCTGAGCTTCCTGCCGGCCTTCATCCATCCGGTCTACAGCGTCATCGGCCTGGCGGTCACCGGTGTAGTACTCGACTTTTGCGTGCAGATGAACATGGTGCTCGGTCAACGCGCGATTTACGCCCTCGACGCCAAAAGCCGCAGTCGGTTGAATGCGCTGTACATGACCAGCATCTTCATCGGTGGCGCGTTTGGTTCGTCGGTGGCCAGTGCGGTGTATGAGCATGGCGGCTGGTTGTGGATCGTGATCGTCGGCAGCGCGTTTCCGTTGCTGGCGTTGTTGCGGTTTTTGAGTGTTTCAGAGAAACGTTCGCTCGCTAGCGCGTGAACGTCAAAAAGCGTTGGTTTACGGCGGGTGATTGAAGCTCCCACCCAGCATGAGTCTTACCCTCATCGATTCCAATTACCTTACCCATGGAGCGTGAGGTGCAGGCTGCTGTTGAAGGCCAGCGCACCTTGGCTGCCTTCCTCACGACTCAAATCGAAACTCAGCACATCCAGATTTTTGACCAACAGAACACTTTCAATCAGAAAGACTTCCCTCGTGAGGTACCAGGTCCTTTCGGTATCGAGGCTCAGCATCCTGACCAGTTCGTCGACAACCTCTTTGACCTGGACCCGGCAGCAGTGATAGCGGCGGCCCAACGCCAACGGAAGCAGTTGAAGATGCCACCGATAGACGTCAACACCTATCTCGATCTTCTTTTACGTCAGGGCCTGGTTCAGTCGAGTAAAGCATTGACTCTCTATGCGGCCATTCTCTGACTGCTGCTCCCCAGGGCGCTAAACCTCACACCCATCGAATCCCACAGTGACATTCCCCGGCAATTGGCCCCGATGCTCCAGCAACCACGCATCCAGCGCATGGCCGACATGAGTCAACACCGCCAACTCCGGTTGCAGCGCTTCAATGCACCGCAACGCCAGGTTCAGGTCGTTGTGGTTACGCGGCGCCTGGGGCTGTGGCGGTATCGAGCAGTCGAGAACCAAGACATCAAGGGGCGCCTGTTGCAGCCAGGTGGTGGTGGCCGGCGGCAAGCCTACGGTGTCGGTCAGGTAGGCGATGCGCCGTCCCTCGCCTTCCAGCAGGTAGCCGAGGGTTGGCCTGGAGTGTTGCAGCGGTAGCGCCGTGACGCTGAGTGCGCCAAACCGGCGGGTATCGAAGGCTGCGAACGGCTGACTGAAGTCGAGAATGCCGGGGTGTTTGTAGAGGTCGGCCAGGCCTTCCAGGTCTACCGGCCCATGCACCGGAATGACCAGCCCCTGGCCCCAGCGCAAATGCAGCAGGCCCTGGGCGTGATCGGCATGGTAGTGGGTCTGGAAAATGCCGTTGAAGCTGCGCGGCGGGAAGCGTTCGGTCAGGTCCGGCAGGCCGCTGTCGATCAACCAGCGCTGATCGCCACATTCGACCAGGGCGCTGCAGGGGCGACGCCTGCGGCGTTCGTCCTTGCGCGCCAGGTCACAGGCTGCGCAGTCGCAACCGTAGACCGGCACCTGTCGCGCATCACCGGTGCCGAGCAAGGTCAGGCGCATTCGGATTGTCCGTCAACGCAGGCCAGCAAACGTTCGACCGTGTGCTTCAGCGGCCCGGAGTTGTCGAGCACATGCACTGCCGGATCGTGCCCGGCGAGCACACGCTCGCTGAAGCGGGCATTGCGCGCCAGCCGCGCCTCGATCTCGGTGACCGACTCCCGCCCCCGTGCCAGCAGGCGCTGGCGCAAAACGGCTTGATCCACGGTCAGCAACAGCACGAGCAGGTTTGGATAACGCCGGCGCGTAGCTGGCAAATGGCCGCGGGAGCCATTGACCAGGACGTCCTGCCCCGCCGCCAGCCAGTCGTCGATTTCCCGCGGGATGCCATAGGCCAGGCCATTGGCGTGCCAGCTCAGGGCAAACGCGCCCTGCGCCTCCATGTCGGCGAACTGTTGCGCAGTGACACCTTGCGCCGCCTCCCCCACCGCTTCCGCCGAGCGGGTGATGACCCGCCGCACCATGCGACAGCCGCGATCGGCCAACGGCACCCGTGCCGCCTCCAGCAGGCTGTCCTTGCCTGAACCGGAAGGTCCGATGAGATAGATCAACCTGCCCGCCATCAAAACACCCTCTTCGCCTGTCGCCAGACTTGTTGTACGACCGGCAATCCGTCCTGGCTTCGGGCCTGCACCAGGTCCGCGCGCAAGCCCGGTGCCAGTTCGCCGCGATCGTTCAAACCTGCCGCCCTGGCCGGGGCCTGGGTGACCATCCGCACCGCCTGCGCCAGGTCGCAGTTATTGTCCTGGGCCGCCAGCAAAAACGCGGCCTGCAGCAGACTGGCCGGGTAGTAGTCACTGGACAGGATATCCAGCAGCCCCGCAGCCGCCAGGTCTGCCGCGGCGACGTTACCCGAGTGGGAACCGCCGCGCACGATGTTCGGTGCGCCCATCAACACCTTCATCCCCCGTTGTTGGCTGCCCTGCGCGGCCTCGACGGTGGTCGGGAACTCGGCGATGGTCATGCCGTAGCGCGCCGACTCTTCGACATGCGCCAGGGTCGCATCGTCATGGCTGGCCACCGAGAGGCCAAGCTCCAGGCAATGTTCCACAATCGCGGCGCGATAGCGGGTGCTGTACTGACGTGAGTTGGCCATCTGCAACTCGATGAATTCATCCATTTGCAGGGTCGTCAGGTGGTACTTGCCCATGTAGTACTCACGGTACTTGGATTCCTGCACAAACTGGCGCTGACCCGGCGAGTGGTCCATCACCGACACCAATTGCACCAGGGGATGTTGCACCAGGTCGCGGAACACACTCAGGGTGTCCGGGTGACACAGTTCGCATCGCAGGTGCAAACGGTGTTCGGCGCGGGTCAACCCGGCGCTGGACGCGCTGGAGATCGCTTCGAGCATCGCCGGCAATTTCTGCATGCGATTGCCCTTGGGGTTCACATCGCCGATGGACACGGCGTCGAACACCGTGGTGATGCCGGCCGCGATGATCTGCGCATCGTGGCTGAGCACCGCCGAGGTCGACGGCCAGTCGACGCCGGGGCGCGGGGTCATGTGCCTTTCCAGGTTGTCGGTATGCAGCTCGACCAGCCCCGGCAACAGGAAATCGCCGCTCAGGTCCTGGGCCTGGGACAACCGGCTCGGGCCTTCGGCGATGTCGGCAATCATGCCGTCACGCAGCACCAGGGTGCCGAGGAACACCCGGTCAGCGGTGACCAGGCGGGCATTGCTGAGGATCTGTTCAACGGGCATCGGCGTATTCCTCATGGTTGACGGCGGCGGGGGTCATGTCGAGATGGCGATCGGCAACCGCTTCGCGGGCGGTGCGGTCGTGGAAGATGCCGATCAACGCGGCGCCTGCCGCCTTGGCCTCGTTCATCAGCTCCAGCACCACCTGGCGATTGGTGTCGTCCAGGGACGCGGTCGGTTCGTCGAGCAGCATCACCGGCCAGGTCACCATGAAGCCGCGGGCGATGTTGACCCGTTGCTGTTCGCCCCCGGAGAAGGTGCCGGGGGCCAATTGCCAAAGCCGTTGCGGGATATTCAAACGGCTGAGCAACAGCTCGGCGCGCGATTGCGCCCGGTGTGTTGACCAGCCACGGGCCAACGCCGGTTCCATCACCACGTCCAGGCAGGCCACCCGTGGAATCACCCGCAGGAATTGACTGACATAGCCCAGGGTTCGCTGGCGCACCTGGAGAATGTCCCGCGGCTCGGCGCCCACCAGCTCCAGCCAGTCACCGTCGTGCTGCACGCGAATGCTGCCGCCGGCCGGCAGGTAATTGCCATACAGGGTGCGCAACAAGGTGCTTTTACCGGCGCCGGACTGGCCATGCAGCACCAGGCATTCACCGCCCGCCACGCTGAAATCCACCCCGCGCAGCACGTTCAGGACCACCCCGTGCTGTTGATGCAAAGTGAAGGTTTTCGAGAGGTCACGGACTTCGATCAAGGTATTCATCGCTCGATTTTCCACAGAGGCGCGGGGCTTCACGGCTGCAACACCGAGGACACCAGCAGTTGCGAGTAAGGGTGTTGCGGATCGTCGAGGATCTGGTCGGTCAGGCCGGTTTCCACCACCCGCGAGCGCCGCATCACCATCAGCCGGTCCGCCAGCAGACGCGCCACGGCCAGGTCGTGGGTGACGATGACCACCGCCAGGTCCAGTTCCCGCACCAACCCGCGCAGCAGGTCGAGCAAACGCGCCTGCACTGACACGTCGAGTCCGCCTGTCGGTTCGTCCATGAACACCAGGCGCGGGCTCGACACCAGGTTGCGGGCGATTTGCAGGCGCTGCTGCATGCCGCCGGAGAAAGTCCGGGGCAGGTCGTCGATGCGCAGCGGGTCGATTTCCACCTGGCTCAGCCAGTCGATCCCGGCGCCGCGCAATTGCTGGTAATTGCGCACGCCCTGGGCCATCAGGCGTTCACCGATGTTGGCACCGGCGGAAACGCCCATGCGCAAGCCGTCGCGCGGGTTCTGTTCGACAAAGCCCCATTCGGTGCGCAGCAACGTTCGGCGCTCGGCTTCGCTGGCGCTGTACAGATCGAGCCATTGCCCCTGTTTGTCGCGGTAGCCGATGCTGCCGCGCTGGGGCGGCAGGCGGCCGCTGAGCAACGAGAGCAAGGTCGACTTGCCCGAACCGGACTCGCCGACAATCCCCAGTACTTCGCCTGGGTACAAGTCGAAGCTGACGTCCTGACAGCCCTTCTCCAGGCCGTACAACAACGACAGTTCGCGTACCCGCAGCAAAGGCTCGGCGGTGACGGTGGACAGTGGGTTTTTCAGCGCCTGGTTCATTGGCCCTGCTCCTGCTGGCTGACGCGCTGGGCGCAGTAATAGGTGTCGGAACAGACGAAGCGCTGGGTCCCGGCGTCGTCGATGATCAGCTCATCGAGGAACGAATCATGGCTGGCGCAAATGGCACAGCACTGGTCCCACTTCTGCACTTCGAAGGGGTGATCCTCGAAGTCGAGACTGGTGACCCGGGTGTACGGCGGCACCGCGTACAAGCGTTTCTCCCGGCCGGCGCCGAACAACATCAGTGCCGGGCTCATGTCGAGCTTGGGGTTGTCGAATTTGGGGATTGGCGAGGGGTCCATCACGTAGCGTTCGTCGACCATCACCGGGTAGGCGTACGCGGTGGCGATGTGGCCGAAGGTGGCGATGTCCTCGTAGAGTTTGACGTGCATCACCCCGTAATCATTGAGCGCGTGCATGGTCCGGGTCTCGGTTTCCGAGGGTTCGATAAAGCGCAACGGCTCGGGGATCGGCACCTGGTAGACCATGATCTGCTCGGCGTGCAGCGGGGTTTCCGGGATGCGGTGGCGGGTCTGGATCACCGTGGCGTCCGGGGTGTTTTCAGTGGTGGCGACGCCAGCGGTGCGGGCGAAGAAGCGGCGGATCGACACCGCGTTGGTAGTGTCGTCCGCGCCCTGGTCGATAACCTTGAGCACGTCGTCGGCACCGAGAATGGCCGCGGTCAATTGCATGCCGCCGGTGCCCCAACCGTATGGCAGCGGCATCTCGCGCCCGCCGAACGGCACCTGGTAACCGGGGACGGCCACCGCCTTGAGCAAGGCGCGTCGGATCATGCGTTTGGTCTGCTCATCGAGGTAGGCGAAGTTGTACGCCGCATCGCGCACAGGCGCCCGGTCCTTCATCGGGTTGCTCAGGTCATTCATGGCTGTGGCCCTCGGCCGGTTTGCGCAGTTTGCGGATCAGCTCCAGCTCGGCCTGGAAGTCCACGTAGTGCGGTAATTTGAGGTGCGAGACAAAACCGGCGGCCTCGACGTTGTCGCAGTGCATCAGCACGAACTCCTCCTGTTGCGCCGGGGACAGGATCTCTTCGTTGTACTCCCCGGCCCGCAGCGCACGGTCGACCAGCGCCATGCCCATGGCCTTGCGCTCGGCGTGGCCGAAGGCCAGGCCATAACCGCGGGTGAACTGCGCCAGCTCGGTGGCGGAGCCGACGAACTGGTTGACCATTTCGCACTCGGTGACTTCGATGCTGCCCAGGCAGACGGGAAAACCCAGCTCTTCGGGGTCGATCCACACCTCGACCTCGCCGATGCGAATCTCCCCGGCGAACGGATGATTGCGGCCATATCCGCGCTGGGTGGAATAACCCAGCGCCAGCAGAAACCCTTCATCGCCACGGGCCAGGGCCTGCAAGCGCTGGGCGCGGCTGGCGGGCAGTTCCAGCGGGTCGCGGGTGATGTCCGCGACGCTGTCGCTGTTGTCGGCCTCGTTCTTGATCAGGCCTTCCTTGGCCAGTAAACCGAGCACCCGTGGGCAGGGTTCAAGGCTTGCATCCGGGGTGACGGCCGGCCCCGGGTATTCGCCTTCGGCAAGCAACGCAAAGTCCAGCAGACGATGGGTGTAATCGAAAGTCGGCCCCAGCAACTGCCCGCCCGGCACGTCCTTGAAGGTGGCCGACAAACGTCGACTGAGCTGCATGTTTGAGGTGTCGATCGGCAGGCTCGGGCTGAAACGCGGCAACGTGGTGCGATAGGCCCGCAGCAGGAAGATCGCCTCGACCAGATCCCCCGCCGCCTGCTTGATCGCCAGTGCGGCCAGTTCCTCGTCGTACAGCGAGCCTTCGCTCATCACCCGGGCTACGGCCAACGGCAGTTGCTGGCGGATCTGCTCGACGCCGAGTTCAGTGACTGCAGGATCGCCCCGACGTTTTTTGGCCAGCAGACGGTGGGCGTTGTCGATGGCCTGTTCGCCACCCTTGACGGCTACATACATCAGACAGGCTCCTGGGTGGTGTGGATGACCCGCGTGCTGCGCGGCAGGCCGATAACGTCGTGACCGGCGCTGAAAAACAGGTCCAGTCCCCGGGGAAATTCGTTGCGCCGTTCACGTTCACGCCAGAAGCCATCGGCCACGGGCAGCGCCACGCCGTGCTCGTGCTCGATCCCCGGTCCGCGCCAGCCCAGCCCTGCCCCGCCGTCGAGGCTCGGCAGCTGAACCAGCAAAGTGCAGGACTGGTCCGGGTAGCGATCGTTGCCATGGTCGAAGTCGCTGAGATCGAGCAGGTCCTCGGCCGCGAGCAAGGCAAACCGCGCATCTTCGCGGCGCGGGGTCAGCGGGCAACCACAGTGAAAGGCCAGGTTGGCGCGGATCATCGGCGTGTCGAAGGACGGCGCCAGCCACAGCGGCGTGTCGGCATCCAGCAAGGCCAGGCACAACCCGTAGGTCGCCGGCGCCAGCCCTTCAAGGCGTGGGGAGGCGTGCAGGGTCTGGATCGATCCGGGGCCGGCCAGCGCCTTGAGCGCGCGCGAAACCGCGCTGGGCATCACAGCACCGGGTCGTTGAACGCCGGTTGCAACAACGGTGCGCTCATCAGTTTTCTCCTCGCACAAGGGTGAAGAATTCGACTTTGGTGGCGGCGGTTTCCGCCTCGTTTTGCGCCCGGCGTTGTGCCTGGGCGTTGGCCAGCGGCGTGATCACTTCTTCAAGCCAACGACGCTGTTGCGTGCCCTGCAAATGCGCGTCGGCCAGGGCCGCCAACTCGGCGTGGACCTTGTCGCGCCCCGCCAGGTAGCTGTAACCGGTACGCCCATCGGCCAGGCGCACGACGCAGCGGGTCACGCTCATTTCGCCGACGTTGAAGGGCGCACCGTTGCCGCCCATGCGGCCGCGGACCAGGGTCATGCCGATTTCCGGGGCGCGGATCATCTGGTATTCAATGTCGCGCAGCGCGGCCTCAAACGGCTGCAATTCGCCGCGACGGGCGCGGGCCAGCACGCCGATCCAGTGCTGCCGCGCAGCGTAAGGAACAGGGTTCATGGTTGAGTTCTCCATCAGATGACGACCTGGTACTGGAAGCGATCCGAACGGCTGGTGGACTGGGCCAGCTCCACCGGGCGGCCGTAGCGATCGCGGGACAGGGTGAACACACTCAGCGCCGGCAAGTGCCGGGGCATCATCAGCAACGCGGCTTCTTCGCGGCTGGGCAAACGGGCGCCGATCAGGCTCAGGGTGCGGGTCAGTGGCAGGTCCCGTTCGCTCAAGTACTGCCGCAGGGAACCGCCGGTGTAGTCGGCCAGCAACGGCGCGTGGCTGGCGCAATAGCGATGACGGATTAGGCTGACCGGCTGGTGGTCGAGCTTGCGCAACGTCTGCAATTCGATCATCGGGGCCATCTCGGCAAGACCGAGGTGTTGCGCCTCTTCGCGGCTGGCAAAGCAGTAACGGCGCTTGAGCAGCACCGCTTCGACGCCCAGGCCCTGGGCCGATAACGACTGGCTGTAGGCACTGTCGGCCGCCATCGGATAAATCAGCGGCCGCTCCAGCACTTGAGTGCCCTTGCCCTGGCGGCGCAACAGGCTGCCTTCGAACACCAGCTCATCGATGGCGCGGCGCAAGGTATGGCGGTTGACCCCGAAACGTTCGGCCAACTGCACTTCCGCCGGCAGGAAATCCCCGGCCTGATAATCGGCCAGCTCACGGCGCAGGATGTCGGCCAGTTCGCGGTACACCGGTTCATCTTGTCTAGACAACTGCATGCTTAAAAAAAAAGCGCCCGGGGGCACCCCTCCGAAATTCAGATGAACCGCTTGCGCAGGCGTTGCGACAGGATGTCGATCAGGCTGACCACGACTATGATGACCAGCAACACCGCACAGGTCTGGACGAACTGAAAGGCGCGGATGTTCTCCCACAGAATCACCCCGATCCCGCCGGCACCGACCATCCCGACCACCGTCGCCGAGCGCACGTTGGCCTCGAAACGGTAAAGCGCGTAGGACACCCACAGCGGCATCACTTGCGGAATAACGCCGTAGATCACCTCTTGCAGGGCGCTGGCACCGGTCGCGCGAACACCTTCCACCGGGCCCGGTCGATGGCCTCGACCGCTTCGGCGAACAGCTTGGCGAGCACCCCGGTGGTGCTGATCCACAGCGCCAGCACCCCGGCGAATGGCCCCAGCCCGACCGCCACCACAAACAACATGGCAAACACCATTTCGTTGATCGAACGGAAGGCATCCATCACCCGCCGCAACGGCTGGTGAATCCACCAGGGGGTGATGTTCTCGGAGCAGAGAATCCCCAGGGGTATCGAGCAGACGATCGCCAGCACCGTGCCCCACAGGGCGATTTGTACGGTGACGATCATTTCCTTGAGGTAGGCGCGCCATTCGTGGAAGTCAGGCGGGAAAAAATCGGCGGCGAAGGTCGCCATGTTTCCCGAATCGCGGTACAGCGCCATCGGGTTCATCTCGGCGCCGTGCCAGGCCCAGGCCAGCAGGACCAGGAACAAGCCCCAACCGGCGTACTGCGGCCAGGTGCGCTTGCCGACAGCTTCAGCGTGCAGAGTGGTCATAGGGTTTCTCTAAAAATGCGCAATGCAAAAACCTGTAGGAGCGAGCTCGCTCGCGATGGTCGTTAACGATGACGCGGGAAGCCTGGAGAAACGCGGGGCCCTTGAGTTCTTCGCGAGCAAGCTCGCTCCTACAAGAGCCCCGCGGTGGATCAACCGGCATTGGCGGTCTTTTTATCGGTGGATTTCTCAAGGAAGGTCAGGCGCTCTTGCAGCTTCGCCAGCTCGGCATCGATCTCGGCCAGGCGCTTGGCCTTGTCCGCCGCCTCAAGCTTGGTGTCGGCATTGATCGTGGTGCGCTGCTTGAACAGCTCAAGCTGACGGATCGGCAGCAACTGGTCGTCGCTGGAGGCCAGGAACTTGCCCAGCTGCATGCCCTTGAGCACCGCTTTCTCGGACTCGGTATCGCCATAGCTGAAGATGAAATCGCGGATCTTGTTCTTCTCGCGATCGCTCAGGGCCTTGCTCCACACCAAAGGGTCGGCAGGGATCAGCGGCGACTTCCAGATCACCTTGAGCAATGCAGCCTTGTCCGGCTGGGTCACTTCCAGGCGGTCCCAGCTTTCCGTGTTGAACGTCGCCACATCCAGTTGCCCCTTGGCCACGCTCAAGGCGTTGACCTCATGGCTGGAGTTGAGGGTGCGCTTGAACGCGGTGGCCGCATCGACCCCGTTCTTGGCGAACACGTAATAGCCCGGCACCAGATAGCCCGAGGTGGAATTCGGATCGCCATTGCCGAAGGTCAGGGACTTGGCGTTTTTCAGCATGTCGTCGACGGAGTTGATCGGGCTGTCCTTGCGCACGATCAGCAGGCTCCAGTAGCCGGCGGCACCGCTGGCGGCTGCGGTCTGGGCGAAGATCTCGCCATTGGAGCGGTCTACCGCTTCGATGGCGGCCTTGTTGCCCAGCCAGGCGACGTCGACCTTGTTGAAGCGCATGCCCTGGATCAGGCCGGCATAGTCGGAGGCGAAGGTGGCGTTGATCTTCAGGCCGGTCTTCTTGTGCATGTCGTCCAGAAACGGCTGCCAGATGCTCTTGAGGTTCTGCGAAGACTCGGTGGACATGATGCCGAAGTTGATGGCTTTATCTTCCGCCTGGGCGGTGCCCAGTACGCAGCTTGCAAGGAGTGTTGCGCCAGCAAAAACGCGACCGATACGGTTCAACATGGAAAGGATTCCTGAGGGTGCAAAATGGGGGGTGTTCACACGCGAGCCAGCACCAGCCGGGGCGCGGGTTCGGGGCGGCGGGCCTGCTCGGAAAACATCAGGCTGGCGTCGAGGTCGGCGCCGTACAGATCATTGAGGAACTGACTGCTGAGGTCGGCGGCGAGGCCATCGAAATGGATGCGCCCGCCCTTGAGTGCCACGGCACGCGGGCAATAACGCGTGGCGTAATCGACCTGATGCAGGGTGACCACCACGGTCTTGCCGTCGCGGCGGTTGATGTCGGCGAGGATCTCCATGACCTTGCGCGCCGACTCCGGGTCCAGGGACGCGATGGGCTCATCGGCCAGAATCACCTCGGCACGCTGGGTCAGGGCGCGGGCGATCGCCACCCGTTGCTGCTGGCCGCCGGACAAGGTCGACGCCCGTTGCGCCGCCAGGTCGGCCAGGCCGACACGGTCCAGGGACTCCATGGCGAACTGTTTTTCCTCGGCATTGAACAGGCCCAGATTGCCGCGCCAGCGTGGCATGCGGCCCAGGCAGCCGAGCAGCACGTTATCGAGCACGCTGAGGCGGTTGACCAGGTTGAACTGCTGGAAGATGTAGCCGATATCGGCCCGCAAGCGACGAACCTTGCCATTGAGCCGGCCGGACGCCTGCACTTCCCGCCCCAGCACCTTGACGCTGCCGCCATTGTTGCGATCGCAACAGGCCAGGCCCGCGAGGTGGCGCAACAAGGTGGATTTGCCGGAGCCGGAAGCGCCGATCAGCGCGACCATCTCACCGGCACCGATGGTGAGTTGGAGGTCGACCAGTGCAGTCTTGCGCGCAAAGGTCTTGTTCAGATGATCGACATGGATAGCTGCGTTCATGGGCTTCTCTGTCTGGTTGAACAGCCGTCCATGGCCGCTTTGAAGTTCAACCGACTTTAGGCACAGGCTGTGTCAGCCCTATGACTTGCACATGTCGCTGGGTTATCTATTTGATGAAGGTTTTGTGAAAGGTTGAGCCGCAAGGGTCAACCACAGGGTGTTGAGTTGAATTCACTGTCCCTGGACGACCCACAAAAAAGGCGACCCGAAGGTCGCCTTGTGCTGTGCTGACTGTTACTGCCCGAACTGCCGTCCCAACCCGCCCGGCACGCCCTGGATAGTGGTCTCTTCCCACGGCCCGTTGGGGCTGATCGAACGGCTCCAGCCGTTGTTCCAGCGGTAGTAGGTGCGCTGGCGGTAGAAGGTGTTGGGCTGATCATCGAGCACGTACACGCTGAGCTTGGGATCCCAGTGGCTGCTGCCACCCGGTGGCGGGGCGAAGCTGGCGGAGGTGCGAGGCAGCGGTTTGGCGGGCTTGGCCGGAATGCTCGGCTTGCTCGGCGTCGGTGCGGTAGACGGCGTCGGGCGGGGCTGCGAAGGCGGGATCGGCGGCAGCCGCGTCGGTGTCGGCTCGGGCCGCTGGACCGCGCAAGCGCTTAACCCCAAAACCATACTGAGCAGGGTGATACGAGCGATGGCGGTCATGGTTGCATTTCCTGTCATTTATCCGGACTGTCGATGGTCAGTTGTTGCTGTGCGGTGGTGCTGCTGGCCAAGGGCTGGCTGCGACCGATCCATTCGCCCGCCGTGGGTTGGCCGGCGCGGGAGATGCGTGCAACCAATTGGACTTCAGGGAAGTTCGACAGTTTCAACTGCGGCATCATGGCATCGGCATCGCCCAGCTCGACGGTCGCCGGCAAGTCGGCCACGGTCAGGC